>CAMWOD010000174.1 GCA_947175715.1 uncultured Porphyromonadaceae bacterium | reverse complement strand
CTCCGCATCGACATGGAGAGCGTTGAACGTCCCGAATACTGCATTGATGCTGACACAACCGCCAACCTCGTTAGGGCTATCTATGCAGCTCCTCATGGTGTGATGTCGATGAGCCGCTCAATAGAGGGCCTTGTTGAATCGTCGACCAACCTCGCATCAGTGAAGATGCTCCCCGACCAGCATATCCTCGTCACCACAAGCCAGCGTTCGGACGTTGACTCACGCAAGTGGGATATCGCCAACCAGGTTGAAGCCCTGTTTACAATGGCTGGCGCTGAGGTGACCCACGGTGACGGCTATCCCGGTTGGGCCCCCAACATGGACTCGAAAATCATGAAGATAGCATCGGACGCTTATCGCGACCTCTACGGCGTAACCCCCGAAATCAAAGCTATCCATGCCGGACTTGAGTGTGGACTCTTCCTCGAGAAATATCCTCACCTCGACATGGTATCGTTCGGTCCGACATTGCAGAATGTACACTCACCCTCTGAGCGTATGTTTATACCCGCAGTAGAACGCTTCTGGGGCCAACTCTGCGAGATACTGCGCCGAGTAGCTGATCTTAAGAAGTAATTATAAATGTATCCCACCCCAATTGCCCAGCTCAAAGCATGGCAGTTGGGGTGTTTTAATTATGAATTGCAAGTTACTTAACGTGGCTGTGAGCCTGCTCGCTACGGTGGCGTGTACGGCAACTCCCAACGGTGTGCCCGGTAGTGAGGCATCGGCTGTAAGCGAGTCGATGGCATCGTCCGAGCGTGACTCCGTGAAAGGGGAAACCGATGATGTGAGTAGCGACCTGCCCGATCGGTATGCCCGCCTCACCGAGGACGACTATCGTCAGGTGGCCGAGGAGCTCGGCGTGGAGGTAGCTGCAATCAAAGCCGTGGTCGACATCGAAGCCGGTGTGAAGCATCAGGGCTTTAGCGCCCCCGGCAAAGCGCTGGTTAATTTTGACCTGTCGATGTTCCGAAAGTTTTCGCAAAACCGCGGTGTCAACCTCAACAAATATCGCAAAAGCCACTCCACAGTATTCAGCGCCCCCAACGCTAAGAAATACGGCTCACACCAGGCGGCCCAGCTTGAGCGGCTTGAACAGGCCAAAACCATCAACCACGATGCCGCTATCGAGGGCACGTTCTGGGGCATGTTCCAGATTGGAGGCTTCAATTGGAAAAAATGTGGGGCCGAGTCGCTCGACGACTTCGAGCGACGTATGAATCTCTCAGAGCGTGAGCAGCTCGAGATGTTTGCCCAGTTTATGAAAAACGACGGCCTCGTGAAATATCTTAAAAATAAAGACTGGGCAGGATTTGCCTTGCGCTACAACGGGCCTGGGTATAGAAAGCGTAACTACCATGGCCGCATGGCCGCAGCCTACAATAAATATAAAAAGAAAAAATAAATCCCTACACACAGAGCGATATGACCGATTTTCTTGCCGCACATCACTTGCTCGGACTCACTATAGGTATAGCTACTTTCTTGATTATAGGTCTTTTCCATCCTATTTGCATCAAGTGCGAGTACTATTTCGGCACTAAGTGCTGGTGGTGGTTTCTTGTGCTGGGGTTGATAGCCGTGGGCGCATCAATAGCTGTGTACGATGTGCTATGGTCGTCGCTCTTGGGCGTTCTGGCCTTCTCGTCGTTCTGGACCATAGGTGAGATTTTTGAACAGAAGAAACGTGTGGAGCGTGGTTGGTTTCCACGCAATCCTCGGCGGCAACAGTAGTTAGCGTCGAGCAAGAAGCATGGGGATAAGACGTCGCAGACTCACCACCGATATTATCGCAGTGATAATCAGCGGAAACACCCAGCCAGTCGTCAGGTAAGCGTAAGCCATCACCAACGATAGAGTGAACGCACCCGCCACCATGCCAATAGCACTTCGGCTCACACGCAAGCCATATCGGCGTATGTACACCACTGTCACTACCACACTGTAGCAAGCGTACCATATGGTGTACGCCCAGCCAAGACCGGTAAGCCCCCACTGGCGGTAGCACAATATGTTGAGCACAAGTCCGGAGATGGCGCTGAAGCTCTCGGTGACAACAAAAATACGGCCATCACCTTTTGCCAGAATAGTCATGGCCACGCACCATGAGTAGGCGCGCAGCACGGTGCCGGTGATACCCCACACCATGAATGGCACTATCACAAGGAAGTCGTCGGTATATAATATCCTCACTATCAGCTCAGCTCCGGTGATGAATATACCGATAATCGGTACCAGGACCCATATTACGAGGCTCAGCTCATGGCTCACAAATAGCGACGAGCGGTATCGGCTGTCGCGCACCTGCGTAAGGCGGGGGTAGTATTCCATGGCGATTGCTGCGAATACCAATCCTATATAGCGGTTGAATAGTGTATAGCCCGACTGGTAATAGCCTACCATATTGGTGTCGGCGGTGGTGTTGAGATAGGCTAAAAATATGTTGTTGGATAGGAGTTCGACAAATACGGCGATTGTCATGAAGAAGCCCAGGGTGATAAACTGTTTACCCTCGTCGAACGTGGCACGCGGTGTCAACGATTTGGGGGGCTCGCCAGTACGCACCCGGCATAGCAGAGCAGCCACGCAGGTGATGAGTGCGTATGCGATGATCGATGGGGCAATGGAGTTGATGCGCCACACTACAAACATCGGTATCGACACAATCAGGCCTCCTACGGCTCCCCACAGCGACGATATGGCAAGTTTGCTCAGATGCTTTGTGCCTTGCATTATAGCCTGCTCGCTATTGAGTACTGATGTAAGAAACAGCACAGAGGCGAGCATTGCTATCCCTACGATATGATCGCTGTCGCCGAAGTAGAACTGGCTCAGAGCCGGGGCCAATGCCAGGGTCAATACAGCTCCGATCATACCTAACCCCACTCCCCAACGACGTATCACGGCTGCGATGATGGCAAGCCGCTCACCCTTGGAGTCGACTACGTCGCGTACGGCTGCAGTGCGCATGCCAAGACCGCTGAGCTGCCCTATCATCTCCACCATATTATTATATATGCCGAACAAACCCATGCCGGCGGGCCCTATGAGCCACGCCACGAGCTTCATGCGTATGGCCGAGCATAGTATTTGTGCTACCTGGAGTCCTCCGAACAGGCTCATGGCGCGCAATACTGTGGTCGACAGTGATTTGCGTTGGCTGGATGCTTCGGTTGTTACTTGAGCCATAGTTCGGGGTTGAGTTTTTCGCGATCCTTACGCAGCTCAAAGTGCAGTATATAGCGGCCGTTTTCAAAAACATTGGGCCCGAGGGTGCCAATATTTTGTTTGGTCTTGACTTTGTCACCTTGCTTCACGCTGACGCTCTTGAGGCCGGCATAGATAGTGATATAATTGCCGTGGTTGATCATCACGATATTGTTGTAGCCTTGGCGTGAGAACACTAAGGATACTACACCATCGAATACTGCTCGTACCGGGGCGTTGGCCGATCCTTCAAGGTCAAGACCAGTATTGTTGGTTTCCACATATTTCAGTTCGGGGTGTGGATGACGGCCAAAGCGCTTGTAAATGCGGTAAGATGCCATGGGGTAGGGTAGTTTACCCTTGTTGTCGGCAAACGTCTTTGATAGTTTGGCGTCGGGCGACGATTGCTGTGGCTTATTCTCTGGCTTAACTTCGGGTTTAACTTCCGGTTTGACCTCGGGTTGCGGTTTTTGCTCAGGTTTTTGTTGGGGTTTATTACCTTGACGCTTGTTCTCCTCACGTTTGCGGGCTTCCTCTCGCTTTCGGGCCTCCTCAGCTTTGCGTTTCTCCTCGGCCTTGCGT
>CAMWOD010000173.1 GCA_947175715.1 uncultured Porphyromonadaceae bacterium | reverse complement strand
AGAGGCAAAATCGATGGCCGACAAGCTGGTTGACTCCAACACCCCTCATTTCTACTGGCGCGCCCGCGGCTTTATATTGCTTAGCGATATATCGCGCGCCGAGGGTAACGCCTTCGAGGCCGATGAATACCTGCGTCAGCTTAAGGCCAATTACCCCGGAGGTGATGACGATATAAACACCCTGATTAATCAACGTCTCAAGTAATCCTATCAGCAATATGAAATCAAAATATGCCATAATCATATCGGCCGCTGCGGTATCAATCACGGCATCGGCACAAATCAGCCGTGAGATAGTCGTTGAGCGTGAGGTAGTGCCCATCGAGCTTCCCGCCAGCCGCATCAGTCTTATGCCTACCACGGTAAAAACGCAATTTCCTGCCGCCAAGGTGAAATTCAGCGACGCTGTAGTCGCAGCCGAGATAACACCACTACGCACCGTGCTCGAGCCCGCACTCACCGACGAGGCCGATTCTGCGGCCATCAATCAGCGCGGCTACATCGACTTAGGGTATTTCCCGGCTTTCAATCTTGGAGTGTCGGCCGGCTACCAATTCGTTAACAACGAAAAGTCGACCTTAGGCGCTTGGCTGCAATACAACGGACACTCCTACAAGGGCAATGACCGCTGGGACGCCTATAAATATCACATCAAACGCAATACCTTCACCCTCGGAGCCGAGGGCACACACCGACTGAATGCTACTTCGGGGTTGCACGCCGCGCTTTCTTACACTTACGATGCCAACAAGTGGGAGACTCCTATACCCGATGGATCGCGGATAGAGTATAACAACCGCCCCACGCTCAATGCCCATATTCTTGGCCTCACGGCCGGATATTACGGCAAGAGTGGACTGTGGGGTTACTGCGCCGCCTTCAACGGGGGTGTCAACTCGCTATCTTCGCTTCAAAATTTCGATCCGAAGATAAGCAACTCCGAGTGGCTCTACGGCATCAATGGAGAGTTGAACTATACCACCGGCGATGATTCACGCGCCGGACTGCGCGTTGACTGGCAGATGCGCAGCTTTAGCTTCTCCGACCACGCGGCCGAGGGTAAAACGTTGGGTGTAGTCAAGCTCAACCCTTATTGGGCCTCACCACTGCTCGAAGGGATGAATATAGAGCTTGGAGTCAATGCCGATTTCTCGGTTAATTCGGGCACCACGGCCAATTTCTCACCCGAGTGCGCCATATCATGGTCGCCCCGCGGCACAATGAGCATCTTTGCCGTTGAGGTCAAAGCCACAGGTGGTCTGCATGCCAACACCCTTGCATCGTTGCTCGACTATACTCCTTATATCAATCCGGCCTACGATGAGTTTACCGATACATATCGCACCTTGGGTAATTCTCATATCCCCTACGATCTGGCTGCGGCAGTCACAATCGGGCCATTCAGCGGCGCATACCTTGAGCTGAGTGGCGAGTTTGCCAAAGCCAACGACTGGATGATGCCAATGTGCGCAGGGAGCTGCAACACATGGTCGGCGACCGATGTAAAGGGCTGGTTGCTTGGAGCCAAGGCAGGCTACCGCTTCCGCAATCTGGGAGAGATAAGTGTGGCCTATCAGCACGCATCCAACGATGGCGACAAGGCCTTCTACCGCTGGCGCGACCGCGCAAAGCAGGCGCTCGACGCACGTCTCACCATCACACCAGTGAAGCCCCTCGAGGTGTCGGTGGGATATGAGGCACGCTGGGGTCGAAAAGTCATCGCATCCTACGGTGATACAATGACCGAATTTTGGCTCGGAGCAAAGCGCAATTTGTGGTTGGGGGCATCCTACCGGGTGACACCGCGGTTTACCATATTCGCACGCGGCGAAAACCTGCTCAACAGCCACTATGAGCACGTATTTGATGTGCCTGCCCAGGGCTTGACCGGCCTTGTAGGAGCGCAATACACTTTCTAATCAACATATACCACCATGAGCATCAAGGCATATAGAGTATTTTATTATGTGTTGGCCGCGCTCATGGTGGCCTGTGCCGACTATACCCCCGACCCTGCGTTGGCGCGTGTGGCTGAGATCGTAGAAGATAGTCCGCAAGAAGCTTTGCAGGCTCTCGACACTATCAACGTGGATCGCCTGGGAGAGGCCGACCGCCATTATTACGACCTGCTGACCATCAAGGCCAACGACAAGGCTTACGTGGTTCACACCTCCGACTCACTGATACTCGACGTAATCAATTATTACGAGTCACACCAGTCGCAAGGCCACTACCCCGAGGCGCTGTATTACGGAGGGCGCGTTTACAGCGATTTGGGCGACTACCCCACGTCGCTGCAATACTTTCAGCAGGCGTTGGACTTTTATCCACCCGGTGAGGAGCACATGCATATGCGTAGCAAGGTATTGGGGCAAACAGGTAGATTGCTGGAAAATCTTCGACTTTATGATCAAGCAGTTCCTTACGTCGACGAAGCTTTGACAATCGACTCCATCGAGGGTAACCCCTTTAATATCGCATATACACATGTGCAGAGAGGAGTGCTTGCAATGAAAACCGGAGACCTGGAGACAGCGCAACGGCACTTTGAGAAAGCCCGCGAGTGGGCCACGCAAGTTTCCGACGAGCATGTGGCCGATGTAGAGGTGGAATTGGCCTCGGTTGCATTAAGAAAAGGGGAAATTGCTGTGGCAAAAAGTCTGATAGCTAACTGTATCGACAGGGTAATCGACGATTATAAAAGTCTTGCATTGGCCTACGCAGTAGATATATATCAAAAAGCAGGAGTGCTGGACACAGCCTACATTTATGCTTACGAGCTCGCTCATAGTAATTATAGAGGTAACAAGAGGTATGGATATAAATGTCTGCTTTCCGATGATTTAATTAGTTTCTCACCCCTCGATTCCATTATAGCGTATGTAAGTTCATACCACAAGGATGTTGATAATTATATGAGTCGCCGAGACTCGGAGCAGGCACTTATCCAAAATGCTTATTACAACTACAAAAGGCAGGTGCAACAGCGTGAGGAGGCTGAAAAGAAGCAGAGAGAGGCTTGGATGATTGGTGGATTTGTGGGCTTGGTAGCAGTTGTTTTAGTTATTATTGTGCTTGTGCTTAAGAATAGGAATAAACGCACCATAATCGAACTAAGAAATGCGCTTGACGATATCACTGCGTTGAAAGCCATGCTGAATGTTCAAAGTGAGCATGATGATGCAAGTTCACATGTGGAGGCTATTCCGGAGAGTATTGCTGAAAAAGAAGATATCAAAGCATTGCGTGCGCAGCTAAGAAATGAGCTTATGTCACTAAGTGAAGGACTTGCCCAGGACGCAATTCCGCAATACGTACTTGAATCACCTGAATATGCACAGGTGCAGCAATATTTGGCAGAGGATAAAAGTATACCCGAAGGCCATGAAATATGGGATAGGTTGGAGCGGTTGTTTAATGAAAATAGTGGCGATCTGAATAAGAAGCTGAGACTCCTCACGGGGGGAGATCTCAAGCAGCATGAACTGCACACAATTTACTTGATAAAATGCGGAGTGACCCCTACGCAGCTCACTACGTTGCTGGCCAAAACCAAGGGCACACTTTCGTATCGTCGAACTGCTTTATGTGAAAAAATCCTGGGAAAAAAATTGCGTCCAGCTGTATTGGATAGCATAATCCGACTCCTATAAGGGTCGTTTGGGCGTTGGTTGTCAGCGTTTTGGGATTTTTCGCACAAAATTCGCACAACTTTTTGAGGCTTTTTTTGCACCGAATACTACTTTTACGAATAAATTTTATTTAGCCGAAAAGGAGTAATCATCACCGACGATTAT
>CAMWOD010000172.1 GCA_947175715.1 uncultured Porphyromonadaceae bacterium | reverse complement strand
GCTGGCACCGGCGGGTACCATGTGGGCGACTTGCCCGACTCGAGGATGCGCTCTGCCGCTCGGCGCCGCGGATTGAAACTCGACCATATATGCCGCCAGGTGAGGCCCGGCGATTTCGACAACTTTGACTACATAATAGGGATGGACGCCTCAAACGTGGCCAATCTGCGCCGCATCGCACCCACTCCCGAGGCCGAGGCCAAGATACACCGCATCGACGAGTGGATGGATCCACGATGCGGCTACGACTACGTGCCCGACCCTTATTACGAAGGCCCGGAGGGGTTTGAGCTTGTGCTCGACCTGCTCGGCGATGCCTGCACAAGTATTTACAACCAATTACCATAGCCTCAATCTTACCACCATGAAACATCTTTTGCTCGCATCAGCTATGATAGCTGCCACAGCTATGGCGATGCCCACCGTCACTTGGGAAACGCTTGGCAACTATGTAGACCCCGAGGGTAAACCACATTACACCCAGCGAATCACTATCGACGATACCAAGGGGTTGAAACGATTGGGATTCAACATGTTTGCCCGTAAGATGCATGCGGTTGATCCCGCCGATACTATTGTGACTATAGTCCCTGGCTATTATTACATCGCCTCGACCCGATTTGGCAACGGGCCCGTGACTGTCGACATTGTCACCGACGCCGCCTTGCGCCATCATAGCTACATGCCCGACGGATTTCATGGCGTTGACGCCCAGGGTAAAACATTCTCGGTGAATGTGGTACGCCGCAAGATTTCCGACCGACCCGAACAGTGGACTCTCCCTGGGAGCGACTACGCCACCAATCCCGCCGATATATATGAGCTGAATGAGCTGCTTGCTGCCGGCACCCCTCCCGGTGCCACCGATGTGATACCTTCGGTGAAAAGCGTCACCGTGATTGACGGGCGCAGTGGCCAGGGTGAATATGCGGTGAGCGAAAATGTTGTTGAGCGAGAGGTGGCAAATGAAAACCCCGAATATTATCGCCTCACGATCACACCCGACTCCACTGTGATCGAATATGCTACCCAACAAGCCTTAGGTTGGGGTAGGGCTACCCTCAATCAGCTGGTCAATACCCCTCAGACCATGAGCTATGTGATAGAGGACTGGCCCGATTTCCACTATCGCGGACTGATGGTGGATATCGCCCGCAACTATCTGCCGCTCAACGATCTGCAGAAGATAGTGCAGTACATGTGTGCGTATAAGCTCAATACCCTCCACTTTCATATCGTAGATGATGAGGCGTGGCGCCTTGAGATACCCGGACTCTCCGAGCTGACCGATGTTGGCGCACGACGCGGCTATACCCTCGACGAAAACGACTTCTTGGCACAGATTTTCACCGGCAACGGCGATCCCAACAATCCCGACGGCACCTCAAATGGGTATCTGACACGTGCCGAATTTATTGATTTTCTGCGTTATTGCCAGTCGCTTGGCATACAGGTGATACCAGAAATCGAGTCGCCTGGGCATGCCCGCGCCGCCATTCGCGCCATGGAGGCTCGATACCGTCGCACAGGTGATGACACATTTCGCCTGATAGAGGATGGCGACACATCTACCTACGTTTCGGCCCAATCATTTGGCGACAACGTGATGAATCCCGCGCTCGAAGGCCCCTACCGCTTTATGGATAAGGTGACTACAGAAATCCAAAAAATGTATCGGGACGCCGGGGTGCCATTGGAGGCAATACATATCGGAGGTGACGAGGTAGCCAAGGGGGCATGGTCGGGAGCGCCATCGGTAAAGCGCATGATGGCCGAGCAAGGGCTACAGGACCAGACAGCTGTACATGGGGTGTTTGTGCGCCTCATAGCCAAGATGCTTGCCGACAAGGGTATAGGCATGAACGGATGGGAGGAGGTAGCCCTGGGGCATGACGAAGATTTCAACAACTCAGTGCGCCCAGGCGTGAGAGGGGTCAACTTCTGGCATGTGACTAAGAGCACCCGCGCCCGCGAGGCCGCAGCCGCCGGTTACCCCGTGGTGATATGCAATGTCGACCACTTCTACCTCGACCAGGCCTATTCCTGGCATCCCGAGGAGCGAGGCCTCACATGGGGTGGTAAAGTCGATGAACTTGCCACACTCAATGGCTATCCCTATGAGATGGGTAGGTTGGCTCCCGAAGATGCCGACAAGCTCATCGGTATCTCCGGCCAAATTTTCGCAGAAACTATCCGCGATCTGCCGCAAGTGCAGACCTACATATTCCCCAAGGCTTTCGGGCTGGCCGAGCGCGCCTGGAACTCCGATACCACTTACACCGACGCAGCTTTCTCGCGGCTGATAGGGGAGAGAGAGCTACCCCGACTCGCCCGCCGCGGTGTGGCAGTGCACTTGCGCCAGCCCGGTATCAAAGTTGAGGGAGACAAGGTGCTCGTCAACTCACCTTACGGCAGCGCTGACTACCAGCTGAGGTATACCCTCGATGGTACCAATCCCACCGACGCTTCCCCCTTGTATTCAGGTCCGATTGAGCTTGACAAGATGGCCGAGCGGCCCTCGCAGGTGCGGGCATCGCTATTCCTGGGACGTAGTGCCCAGTCGGTGCCCACAATCCTATTCTTGGAGTGAAGTTGTGATTGTTGCAAAAAAACGTTAACTTTGCGGCTTAATTGAAAAGACACAGAAGTGGAAACAAAGTACATATTCGTTACCGGAGGCGTGGTGTCATCACTTGGCAAGGGCATCATCTCCTCGTCGCTGGCCAACTTGCTGATAGCACGCGGCTATCGTGTGACAATACAGAAATTTGACCCGTATATCAATATCGACCCCGGCACACTCAACCCCTACGAGCACGGAGAATGCTATGTGACCGTCGACGGCCACGAGGCCGACCTCGACCTTGGCCACTACGAGCGTTTCACCAACATCGCCACCACACGCGCCAACAACGTCACCACCGGACGTATCTACCAGAGCGTTATCGACAAGGAACGCCGTGGCGACTACCTGGGCAAGACCGTGCAGATAGTGCCTCATATCACCGACGAAATCAAGCGCAACGTCAAGGCCCTGGGCAATACCGGAAACTTTGACTTCGTAATCACCGAAATCGGCGGTACAGTAGGCGACATCGAGTCGCTTCCGTTTATCGAGAGTGTGCGCCAGCTGCGTTGGGAGTTAGGCCGCAACTGTGTTCACATCCACCTCACCTATGTGCCCTATATCGCTGCGGCCAAGGAGCTTAAGACCAAGCCCACACAGCACTCTGTGAAGGTGCTCCAGTCCGAGGGCATTCAGCCCGACATATTGGTACTCCGCACAGAGAAGAACATACCGCAGGAGATGCGCCGCAAGATCGCATTGTTCTGCAACGTCGACCCCGACGCTGTGATTCAGTCGGTCGACGTGCCCTCAATCTACCAGGTGCCCTTGAAAATGCACGAGCAGCACCTCGACGAGCTGGTGCTACGCAAGGCGGGCGTCGAACCCGATGGTGAGCCTGACATGGGGCCATGGGTCAACTTCCTCAACAAGATGGAAAATGCCACCGAGGAAGTGCGAATCGGTTTGGTGGGTAAGTATGTAGAGCTGCAAGACGCATACAAGTCGATCAACGAGTCGCTTTTCCAAGCCGCCACTTACAACGATCGTCGTCTGCGCCTGCAGTATATACACTCCGAAAAACTCAACGAAAGTAATGCCGATGAGATGCTGTCGCAACTCGACGGTGTGATTATAGCCCCCGGATTCGGTCACCGCGGCATCGAGGGTAAATTTGTGGCCCTGAAGTGGTGCCGCGAGCACGATGTACCCACCTTCGGCATCTGCCTGGG
>CAMWOD010000171.1 GCA_947175715.1 uncultured Porphyromonadaceae bacterium | reverse complement strand
CTTAACATCCATGGGATTAGCGCCGGCTGCAACGTTCTTCAAACCAACGTTGATGATTGACTGGGCAAGCACAGTGGCGGTGGTTGTACCGTCGCCTGCGTCGTCACCTGTCTTTGAGGCTACCTCCTTTACGAGCTGTGCCCCCATATTCTGGAAAGCGTCCTCAAGTTCTACTTCACGAGCTACCGACACACCATCCTTGGTGATGTGGGGAGCACCAAACTTCTTATCAATAATCACATTGCGACCTTTGGGGCCGAGTGTTACTTTCACTGCATCGGCGAGAGCGTCGACGCCCTTCTTAAGCTCTTCACGAGCCTTGATGTCAAATTTTATTTCTTTAGCCATAAGGCGGATATTTTGGTTTATGAGTTTATGTGTTAATCTTTCTTTATGTTTTGAGGGTTACTTCTGGATTACAGCGAGCACGTCATTCTGTCGCATGATGAGAAGCTTCTCTCCATCGATTTCGATTTCGGTACCTGCATATTTTCCATAGAGCACTTCGTCGCCCTCTTTAAGCACCATTTCTTCGTCCTTAGTACCGTTGCCAGTGGCGATTACAGTGCCTTTTAATGGTTTTTCCTTAGCAGAGTCAGGGATGATAATACCTGCCATTGTCACTTCCTCGGCAGGAGTGGGGTTGATCAGAACTCGATCAGCTAATGGTTTAACTTTCATAGCTTTACTATTTTATTTAATATGTTGATTATATTCTATCATTTATCCATGCACATTCCGTGCCAAAATCGCTATCAACTGACAAAATGGCAATTTTTTGTCACGCCTTTAACTTTGACGATAAATTACAACACTCCTCCCTCGCTCTTTGTTCAAGCGCATGGAGAGATGTCGTAATATATTATCGGGCTCTTAGTACTCGTCCCACGACTTGATCTCTATCTCGTCAAGTGGGAGTGTAGTAAAGGCGTTAATGAATGCAGAAGCCAGGCGGGCATTGGTGAGAAGGGGCACATTAAGGTCAATCGCAGCACGACGAACTTTAAAGCCATTGGTCAACTCTTTGGGTGTCAAATCCTTTGGTATGTTTACCACCATCTCCACTACATGATTGTGCAGCAGGTCAAGCGCTTGAGGCTTTTGTTCGGCTTCACTCGGCCAGTAAGCCCTGATAGCGGGAATACCATTCTCGTTAAGGAAGGCACGGGTACCACCTGTGGCATATATGGTGTAGCCTGAGTTGTGCAGCTGATGAGCAGCATCGAGCATATCGGCTTTCTGCTTGGCACCTCCTGTGCTCAACAGCACAGTGCGGCGCGGCACCTTCAGACCAACTGCCAACATTGACTTAAGGATAGCCTCGGGAGAATCAACACCTATGCATCCCACCTCACCAGTCGACGACATGTCAACGCCAAGCACAGGGTCGGCACCCTGCAGACGAGAGAAGCTGAATTGCGAGGCCTTAACGCCCACATAATCAAGGTCGAAAAGTGTTTTGTGAGGCTTCTCCACAGGGAGCCCGAGCATCACCTTTGTGGCAAGATCAATAAAGTTGAGTTTCAACACTTTGGACACAAACGGGAATGAGCGTGAAGCCCTGAGGTTACACTCTATCACCTTGATATCGTTGTTCTTGGCAAGGAACTGGATATTGAACGGGCCGGAGATGTTGAGTGCGCTGGCTATCTGCGATGACACCTTCTTGATGCGCCGCATAGTCTCGACATACAACTTCTGCGGCGGGAACTGTATTGTAGCATCACCGGAGTGAACACCGGCATATTCTATATGTTCGGATATGGCATAAGCCTTTATCACACCATCCTGAGCCACGGCATCCATCTCAATCTCCTTAGCATTCTGGATAAATTCCGACACCACTACGGGGTGTTGCTTCGACACGTTGGCCGCAAGCTTCAGGAATCGCTCAAGCTCATCATTGTTGGAGCATACATTCATAGCCGCACCCGATAACACGTAGCTTGGACGCACAAGCACAGGGAATCCTACATCATCGATAAACTTGTATATATCCTCAAAGCTTGTGAGCTCGCGCCAACGGGGCTGATCAATACCGAGGCGATCGAGCATAGCTGAGAATTTATGGCGATCTTCGGCATTGTCAATGCTACGAGCCGAAGTACCCAATATGTTAACGCCCTCGCTATCGAGACGCATAGCTAAGTTGTTGGGTATCTGTCCACCCACCGACAGTATCGTACCGTGGGGCTGTTCGAGGTCGATAATGTCCATTACGCGCTCAAAAGTGAGCTCGTCGAAATAAAGACGGTCGCACATATCATAATCGGTCGACACAGTCTCAGGGTTGTAGTTGATCATTACCGAGCGCCACCCCTGTTGCTTAACGGTCATAAGGGCATTCACCGAGCACCAATCGAATTCAACCGATGAACCGATGCGATAAGCACCCGAGCCAAGCACTATAATGGAGCGATGATCGTTGGTATAGTCTATGTCGTTTGTCGAGCCATTGTATGTGAGATATAGATAGTTGGTTCGAGCTGGATATTCGGCGGCAAGAGTATCAATCTGCTTAACCACAGGCACTATGCCAAGCGATTTACGCAACTGGCGCACCATCTTATTGGCCTCCTCGGTATTTCCTATACCATCTTTAAGCACCAGGCGTGCTATCTGGAAGTCGCTGAATCCTTGCTGTTTGGCTTGTCTTAGCAATTCTGAAGGAACTGTTGAAAGCTTGTCGTAGCCAATCAACTCAGCATCGGTGCTGACAATATTCTGAAGTTTATATAGGAACCAACGGTCAATCTTTGTAAGCTCATGGATACGATCTACCGAATATCCCTCTTGCAACGCCTTGGCTATTACAAAGATGCGCTTATCAGTGGGTTCGCGCAGTTCACGGTAGATATCGGCTGTCTTGATTTCTTTATTGCCTACGAAACCATGCATCCCCTGCCCTATCATTCGTAAACCCTTCTGTATCGCCTCCTCGAAGGTGCGACCAATAGCCATCACCTCACCAACCGACTTCATCGACGAGCCGATTTCACGCCTTACGTTGTGGAATTTACCGAGGTCCCAACGGGGTATTTTCACCACCAGATAGTCGAGCGCTGGCTCAAAGAATGCCGAAGTCTCCTTGGTTACGGAGTTTTTAAGATCAAACAGGCCGTAGCCAAGGCCAAGTTTGGCTGCTACGAATGCCAATGGATAGCCAGTTGCCTTTGAAGCCAACGCCGAGGAGCGGCTTAGACGTGCATTCACCTCGATGACACGGTAGTCCATCGACTGGGGATCGAATGCATACTGTACGTTGCACTCACCCACAATACCGATATGGCGTATGATCTTGATAGCTAATGCGCGGAGAAAGTGGTAATCCTCATTAGTAAGGGTCTGCGATGGGGCCACAACTATACTCTCGCCAGTGTGAATGCCCAGCGGGTCGAAGTTTTCCATATTGCACACGGTGATGCAATTGTCGTAGCGGTCACGCACCACCTCGTATTCCACCTCCTTCCATCCCTTAAGTGACTTTTCGACAAGCACCTGAGGTGAAAATGCGAGTGCTTTTTCCACGAGTGCGGTGAGTTCTTGCTCATTGTCGCAGAATCCGCTGCCAAGACCGCCGAGGGCATACGCTGCGCGCACAATCACAGGGTAACCGAGATTATTTGCGGCACGTATGGCATCTTCTACGCTTTCCACGGCTTCGCTTTTAATAGTTTTGACATCTATCTCGTCAAGTCGCTTCACGAAAAGCTCACGATCCTCGGTGTCCATAATTGCCTGAACAGGAGTGCCAAGCACATCGACATCATACTTCTCCAGGACGCCGCTTTGGCTCAGAGTCACACCGCAGTTAAGGGCCGTCTG
>CAMWOD010000170.1 GCA_947175715.1 uncultured Porphyromonadaceae bacterium | reverse complement strand
TTCTGACACCATCGGCACAGCTGTTGACACCCGAAGGTGACAAACCCAGATTTCACGAAGGCCCGGTTGTCGGGCCTTCGTTTTCGTTTATTCATATCTTAATTTTTGTAGTTAAATATTAAATAATGTTGATTTAGGGAAAATGATGGCTGTGTTTTAGGGATTATTCGAATCCTTTATATTAAATTTGCAACGACAACACACCCCAACATCAGCCAATCTAACCCAGCGGCACAAAATACCTAACAAAGACTTATGTCGTTAAAACACATCGCGCTATCAGTATCACTCGCATCGGTATTCACCTTATCGGCCAACACCGTCGGGGGATACCGTGTGGTTGGTCCAGCCGAAACCGACCGATTCATCACCGAAGTTGACGGCATCAAGGCTCCCCAAGGCCTCGACGGCAAGAATATAGCTCTGTGGCAAAGTCATGGATGGTACTTCGAGCCAAAGCTCAATCGCTGGGAGTGGCAGCGCGCACGCCTGTTTGGCACCGTCGAAGATCTCTACACCCAAACCTACGTGATGCCCTACCTGATGCCGATGCTCGAGAATGCCGGGGCTTACGTGATGTCGCCTCGCGAGCGCGACACCAACCTCACTGAGATTATAATCGACAACGACGGCGCCCGAGCAGTCAACGGATACGCTGAATCATCGGCAGCAAAACGTTGGAGCAAGGCAAAACAACCTGGATTTGCCTACACTACTGCGACCCTTACCGATCTGCAAAATCCATTCGACGAAGGCACAGCACGTCAGGTAGCCACTGTGACCGACGCCGCCAAGGCATCGCGAGCATCATGGAGCGCCAATATCCCCGCCGACGGACAATACGCAGTGTATGTATCTTACCAGTCGCTACCCAACAGCGCTAAGGATGCTGAATATATCGTACACACCGCCGCAGGCGATCGCCGCTTCAACGTAAACCAGCAAATGGGTGGTGGTACCTGGATCTACCTCGGACACTTCCCCTTGACCCAAGGTCAACAGGCGGTAGTAGAACTCACCAACCTCTCAGCCGATCCAAGCGCCGTGGTAACGGCTGATGCTGTGAAAATAGGTGGTGGCATGGGGCACGTGGCCCGCAAGGTGAAAGAACCTCTCGACGACATTAACTACCAATACGTCACCAGCGGCTACCCTCGGTTCACCGAGGGCGCCCGCTACTGGCTGCAATGGGCCGGAGCGCCTGATTCAGTGTACACGCTGTCGGGCAACGTCAACGACTATACCGACGACTATAAATGCCGCGGTGAATGGGTGAACTGGCTTGCCGGTGGCTCGTCTATACTCCCCGCACGCGAAGGTCTCGGAATACCGGTTGACTTGTCTTTCGCATTCCACTCCGACGCCGGAACTACCAAAAACGACGACATCATCGGCACTCTGGGCATATATTTCTCCAACAAGGGAGGTAAATATGCCAACGGCACCGACCGCCGCGCATCGGGAACCTTTACCGACTATGTGATGACAGCGATAGTCGACGACGTACGCACACAATATGAACCCAACTGGACACGCCGCGACATGCGCGACGCGTCATACTTCGAGGCACGTGTGCCCGAGGTACCCGCAATGCTGCTCGAACTGCTGTCGCATCAGAACTTCGCCGACATGAAGTACGGCCTCGACCCCACATTCCGCTTCACCGTGAGCCGAGCCATCTACAAGGGTATGCTAAAATTCCTGAGCGAACGTGACGGCAAGGAATATGTGGTGCAGCCGTTGGCTGTCAACTCGATGAATATAACAGCCGAAGGCAACAACCACTATGTGCTGTCGTGGCAACCCACCATCGACCCCTTAGAAGCCACCGCAACCCCCACCGAGTACATCATCGAAGAACGTATCAACGATGGCGCATTCAAGAAGGTAGCCACCGTCAACACCCTGGCGTGGACCACCGTGGTAACCGACCGCGACATCCATTCCTACCGCGTAATAGCCGCGAATGCCGGAGGCATATCATTCCCCAGCGAAGTGCTTGCCTTGTGCAACATGGGGGGTAGCCCTATCCTTGTAGTCAACGGATTCACCCGCGTGTCAGGACCCGACTGGTTTGACTCGGGCGACATCGCAGGGTTCTATCATGCCAAAGACCACGGAGTGCCCTACATCAGCGAAATCGGCTTTATAGGCGATCAGTTTGAGTTCCGCCGCGACATCCCCTGGATGGACGACGACGCCAGCGGCTTCGGAGCATCGCGCGCCAACTACGAAGGTAAAGTAATAGCCGGAAACACATTTGATTTCGTATACGTGCACGGGAAAGCCATCAAAAATGCCGGCTACAGTTTCATATCAGCCTCGGCACAAGCATACGCTGACGGAAAAACAAGCCCTGCTTCAACTGTCGACCTCATCTTGGGCAAGCAGAAGGAAATAGCAGTGGGCCGCGGTGTTTTCGGCACTAAATTCAAGACATTCACCCAAGAGATGCAGCAACGCCTCACCGACCACTGCAAGAACGGTGGCAACCTGCTGGTGACAGGCGCATACATAGCCACCGACCTGTGGGATAACCCACATTCGACCGACGCTCAAAAGTTGGTTGACCAGAAATTTGCCGCCGACATCCTGGGCTATAAATGGCGTGTCGACCAGGCATCCGTGACCGGTGAAGCCTATCAGGTGCCATGCCGCTACCCGCAGCTCGACAAGGGTGGCGTATACACTTTCAACAACGAACTCAATTCCGAGGGATACGCCGTAGAGTCGCCCGACTCATTCTATCCCGCCAACGACTATACCTCGGCAACTTTCATGCGCTACAAAGAGAACAATCTCATCGCCGCCACAGCCATGGACAATGGCACGTGGAAGACCCTCGCCATCGGATTTCCCTTCGAGTCAATCAAGGATACCGATAAGCGCAACCACCTGATGAAAGAAGCTCTCGACTTCTTTGCCGCCCCACACAAGGTAATAGCAAAACCCGAGCAACCCAAGACCGCCACCAAGGGTAAAGCGGCGAAAAAAGGAAAATCAAAAGCAAAAAAGAAAAAGAAAAAATAACCAAACTTAAATAACCAATCATTATCATGAAACCTACTATCAGCTGTTTCGTACCTTACTTCGACGCTGCCCAGGCCGCAGCCACCGTCGACGGATTCCGTAAAGAACCCCAAGTATGCCAGATTGTGCTCCTCGCCTCAGGCGACGCCGCTCCAATCGAAGGCTGCGAGATGATACACATCGACTCAATCCACTCATCGGCCACAATGAAAGCTATCGCCGAGGCCGCCAAGGGTGACTACACATTAATTTATACTAAGCACGACACACTCGTATTAGGATATAAGGCACTCGACCGTTTCGTACAACTCGCCGAGGACTCTGACGCTGTGATGCTTTATGCCGACCACTACGAAGTAAACGCCGAGGGTAAGCGTTCTAACGCCCCAGTGATCGACTACCAGTTCGGTTCACTCCGCGACGACTTCGACTTCGGTTCGCTTCTTTTCATCCGCACATCGGCGCTGAAGAAAGCCGCTGCCGGCATTGATGCCGACTACAAAGCCGCCGGTCTTTACGACCTGCGCCTGCGTCTGTCGCGCGAAGGTGAGATATGCCACATCAACGAGTACCTTTACGACGATATCGAAACTGACAACCGCAAGTCGGGTGAGAAAATCTTCGACTACGTTGACCCCAAAAACCGCGCCGCCCAGATTGAGAAGGAGCAGGCTTGCACCGAGCACCTCAAAGCTATCGGCGGTTACCTCGCACCCGAGTTCGACACCATCGAGTTCAACAAAGGCACATTCGAGGTAGAGGCTTCGGTAATCATCCCCGGGCGCAACCGCATCCGCACCATCCGCGACGCCATCAACTCAGTGTTGATGCAGAA
>CAMWOD010000169.1 GCA_947175715.1 uncultured Porphyromonadaceae bacterium | reverse complement strand
CAGATGTACTTGCACCCACCACGGGCGCAACCTTTTGTGTGTAATAGACTAATTTTCACTTCAAACTTTCAAAATGATTGACGAAGATCGCATACTAAAGATTAACATTGAAAACGAGATGAAGTCGGCCTACATAGATTATTCTATGTCGGTGATTGTGTCGCGAGCCCTCCCCGATGTGCGCGATGGATTAAAACCAGTGCATCGCCGCGTGCTCTACGGCATGAACGAGATGGGCAACACCTCCAACCATCCCCACAAGAAAGCAGCCAACTGCGTCGGTGAGGTGATGGGTAAGTATCACCCCCATGGCGACTCCTCAATATATGGCACTGTAGTTCGTCTGGCTCAAGACTGGGCCATGCGCTACAAACTTGTTGACGGCCACGGCAACTTCGGCTCAATTGACGGCGACTCCCCCGCGGCCATGCGTTATACCGAGGTACGCCTCGACAAAATGGGTGAGGAGATGCTGCGCGACCTCGATGCCGAAACTGTCGACTTCCAACCCAACTACGACAACTCGCGCAAAGAGCCGCTCGTGCTCCCTACCCGATTCCCCAACCTGCTCGTCAACGGAGCATCGGGCATTGCCGTGGGTATGGCTACCAACATGCCTCCTCACAACCTCACCGAGGCCATTAACGCCTGCGTGGCGCTTATCGACAACCCCGAGCTCACCATACCCGAGCTCATGCACTATATCACCGCCCCCGACTTCCCCACCGGTGGCACAATTTACGGCTACCAGGGTGTCAAGGAAGCATTTGAGACCGGCCGCGGCCGTATCGTGATTCGTGCAAAAGCCGAGATAGAGCGCGACCACGACCATGATGTGATCGTAGTAAAGGAAATACCCTACAACGTCAACAAGGCCGAGCTCATCAAATACATTGCCGACCTTGTCAACGACAAGAAAATCGACGGCATCGCCGACCTCAACGACGAGAGCGACTACAAGGGCATGCGTATTGTCATCAAACTCAAGAGCGATGCCAACGCCAATGTGGTGCTCAACAAGCTCTACAAGATGACCCAGATGCAGGCATCATTCTCGGTAAACAATGTAGCCCTCGTCAACGGTCGCCCCAAAACGCTCAACCTCAAGCAACTTCTTGAAGCGTTCGTTGACCACCGTCACGAAGTGGTGATACGACGCACCAAATACGAGCTCCGCAAAGCTCAAGAGCGCGCTCATATACTTGAAGGATTGATCATCGCTTCGCAAAATATCGACGAGGTTATCGCAATAATCCGCTCATCGGAAAGCGACGAAGAGTCAAAAGCTCGTCTGGCTGAACGATTCAATCTCACCGAGGTTCAGACCCGCGCAATCCTCGACATGCGCCTGAAACAGCTCCAGAAACTCGACCAGGCTAAACTGCAAGATGACTACGAGGAACTTGAGCGCGAAATAGCACGCCTTGAGCTAATACTCAACGACGACCACGTGTGTCGCGAACTCATCAAGAGCGAACTCATCGAAGTGCGCGACGCATTCGGCGATGCTCGCCGCACCGACATCGACTACACAGCAGGCGACTTTAACGCAGAGGACTTCTACGCCGACGATGACATGATTATCACCATTTCGCACATGGGATACATCAAACGTACAGCTCTGAGCGAGTTCCGCGCACAAGCACGCGGCGGAGTTGGCGCACGCGGCTCAGTGACCCGCGATGAAGACTTTATCGAGCACATCTACACCGCCTCGATGCATAGCTACATGCTCTTCTTCACCGAAAAAGGACGTTGCTACTGGCTCAAAGTATACGACATACCCGAAGGCGCCAAAGCATCGAAAGGCCGCGCAATTCAAAATCTGCTCAATATCGAGCCCGACGACAAGGTCAAGGCATTTATACGCATTAAGGGCTTAAACGACAAAGAATTTGTTGAATCACACAACCTTATCTTCTGCACAAAGGGTGGCCTTATCAAGAAAACGCGCCTTGAAGCATACTCGCGTCCACGCCAGCGCGGCGTCAACGCTATCGTGATACGCGAAGGCGACCAGCTGCTGCAAGTTGCACTCACCGACGGCAAATCCGACATTCTGATGGCCAACCGCAATGGACGCGCCATACGTTTCAACGAGTCAAAAGTGCGTGAGATGGGCCGTATGTCGTCAGGTGTAAGAGGCATGCGTCTCGACAACGAGGCCGACGAGGTAGTAGGTATGATATGCATGGCACCCGACTCCAACGACAATGTAATGGTAATATCCGAGAACGGATTCGGAAAACGCTCAGAGCTCGACCAATATCGCATCACCAACCGTGGCGGTAAGGGCGTGCGCACTATGAACGTCACCGAAAAGACCGGCCGACTCGTAGCTATACTCAGCGTCAACGACGACAACGACCTCGTGATTATTAACCGCTCAGGCATCACAATCCGCTTCCACGTGAGCGACATACGCGTGATGGGACGCTACACCCAGGGTGTACGACTCATCAACCTCGACAAACGAGGCGACAACATCGCATCGGTGTGCTGCGTCGACTCTGACCCCGATGAGGAAGTGGAAGCAGTAGAAGAAGGCGAGGTACTCGAAGCCCTCAGCGACACCGAGATCAATGAAGCAGAAGACACCGACGACGAAAGCATCGACGACTCTGCCGAAGAGAGCATCGAGGATGCTGAATAACAACCGCTAACAAAAACAATTTCATAACAATACCTATCAACATGAAAAAACTAAGTATCTTAGCCATGTGCGTTGCCGCTACATTTAGCGCATATGCACAAATGGACGTAGTAAAGGAAGCCGAAGGTAAAACCAAAGGTATGACACCCGACTATGCCCAAGCTCTTGAGATCATCAAACCGGCCCTCACCAACGAAGCCACTAAGGGTCTCGCCCAAACTTGGTATGTAGCCGGAAAAGCTGCCTATGGCAATTACGATAAAATGTTTGCCAACAAAACCCTTGGCCAAGATGTAGATGACAAGTCAATGGGACACTCTCTTATCGATGGCTACGAATATATGATGACCGCCCTACCCCTCGACTCAGTGACCGACGCCAAGGGTAAGGTTAAAACCAAATATTCAAAAGACATTGTTAAGGCCGTAGCCGAAAACTTCAACAACTACAACAACGCCGCTATCCTCTTGTGGGAAGCACAGGACTACGATGGCGCCTACAAAGCATGGGACATCTACCTATCACTCCCCAACGATCCCCGTCTTGGCAAGAACGCTCCTGCAGCTCCCGCCGACACCATCGTTTCTGAGCTTACTTACAACAAGGGTCTGGCAGCTTGGCAGGCAGGCAATATTCCCGCAGCCCGCAAGGATCTTGCCAAAGCACTCCAACTCGGCTACAACAAGAAGAACCTTTACGACTACGCCATCTCTCTTGCTTACCAGGAAGGTGATGAAGATGCCGTATACAACCTCGCAAAGGAAGCTCTCCCCCTCTATGGTAGCGAAGACACCAAGTACATGCAGCTGATTATCAACAACCATATCTCTAAGAAAGAGTATGACCAGGCCAAGCAGATGCTCAACGAGGCAATTGCCGCCAACCCCAATGATTCTCAGTACTACCTGCTTCTTGGACTTCTTGCCACCGAGCAGAAAGATGCCGCCGAAGCTGAGGCCAACTATAAGAAGGCTGTAGAAATGGATCCCAACAACGCCAATGCTCAGCTCTTTCTCGGTTCAACCCTGTGCGAGAAGGCTTACGCTCTTGCCGACAAGTCAACCACACTCAGCCAGGCTGAATACGAGAAGGTATATAACAACCAGATCAAACCCCTCTTCCTCGAGGCTATCGACCATCTTGAGAAAGCATACGCTGCCGATCCCCAAGGACCCACAAGCGGCGACGCACTCCGCTATCTCCGCAACGCATATTAC
>CAMWOD010000168.1 GCA_947175715.1 uncultured Porphyromonadaceae bacterium | reverse complement strand
GGGCTGTAGATGCCCAGGGACACCCCGTTGACCTGCCCGGTGTAGATTTTATAAGGGTTTATACCGGATTAAACCAATACTGCGGATGGCTTGGTGAAACATCAACCGAGCTTTCCAGGGCTCGAGATCTGCATATCAATCTTCCCGGGATTCCCATTCCCGACCCACTTAGTGAAAAACCATTAATCAATCATAAAAACCAACGCAAATGAAAAAAGTACTAATTCTATGTCTTGTACTTGTGGTACAGACATTTGTGTCACGCGCAGTCGAATATATCGATTGGGTGGACTGGGATCAAATCCAGCACTGGGCTGGCGATCCTGACGGAAAGAACAAGTGTGCTCTTGTGATCGACTTCCAGGATATCGAAGGCATGGAGTCGCTGGTATGGGGCTATCGCTGGAATGGCACAAAAACCGGCGAGGACCTGATACGTGCTGTGGCTTCTCAGAGTAGTATTCTCACAGCCATGATTCAGTACACCGGAACTATGGGCTCTACTCTGAATGCATTCGGTGTGAGTCAGAACCGCGAGGAGCTCGACTATCTTCACTATGACTTCGACCGCGCGGCTATAGGTGGAGAGGTGTCTTTCGGATTCTTTGAGCCCAATGTGTCGATGGGCCAGGAAGTAGCGCCAGGCTATGACGCAGAGCAGATGTGTATCGATGCTATAAATCGCGCAAAAGAAACTGGCATTATCGAGCATCCCCTCAACGCCTTCTTCTACGGTTATCCTGCTTATGATTACGACTACTGGCAACTGGAAGAAGGGTACGAAGCCCCCGATTACCGCTGGCGTTCGGGATGGTACGACGGTTACTGGTCGTATTGGCATGGCCCCAACGACTATGATTATATGGGATATTCCGGCCTTGGAATGTCAAGCACCGTACTGAGCGACGGCTGTGTGCAGGCATGGAAATATATAGTATTCAATGGCGACGGTATCGGATATATGGGTGGCGAGCTGGCCGAGAACCTCAATTACGATATGGCCGATTGGGGTGAGGAAATGCACGAGGCGGTCGAAACCGTTCAGCCCATTGATCAGTCAAAGGTAGATTTCTGGGTAGGTAAAGGTGAAAAAGCGGCTACAGTAGTCTTTCAGTTTAATGACGGCCGAGGTCCGGAAAATCTGGTGTACGGCTATCGTTGGAGCGGAGGCTGGGATGATGACCTGTTAACAGTGGTGTCCAACATCGCCAAGGCCGATCCTCGTATGGAGTTCACGAAGTCGGGTGGTCAATTGACATTAACATACGATTCTGACCATGATGGAAAAATCACCAGTGCTTACGACCATGTTGATGTGACCGATACTTGGAATTGCTATGTGAAGCGTACAATCGACGCCGATTTCAATAAAGTTAATTCCGGCCGCTGGCTCAATCCTAATGCTGTATTGATTTTCTCGCACCAACCCAAAGAGATGGCATCGGTAGATCTCCCTTACCAGCTTTTCCGTCCGGCCTTGGATTCGGAGCGGATTATTACGGTTCCATCCTATGTCGACTATGCCCTTGCCGACAAGAATCTTGAGTTGCCATTGTTTATACAGGTGCCCGAAGGTGGTAAAATCAATACCGCATTCTCATGGATTAAGCCAGATTTCTCAATGCTCTCGGCAACCAATGTGCAGAATCTGATGGGACATGTCACTGCTTACAGCAATTTCGCTCCGACCGAAGGTAGTGTGCAGATACGCGGCTCTTATACCGCTCCTGGTGCTTCAAAGGCTGACTATGTATACTCCAACGATGCTAAAATCACGCTCCGCAACCCCTTGCGACCCATTACCTCTATGAGCTATGAGCAGCCATCGGTTGATGCAAGATTAAGCCATGCTGTGGATAATAAGTTGGTAATCCAACCCGCCGATGCCACCTACACTAAGATGACGTATAAAAGCTCTAACACGCGTGCGGCAACTATCAACAGCACAACAGGTGTAGTTACCACAACCAAAACCTCGGGAACTGCCGATATCACGGCAACTTATGCCTTTAATCCCAGCCTCACTGCCGGATATTCGTTGACTTCATCACTGCAGGTACCTGTAGAGGATATCACTTTTGAAGCCGTAGGTGAGGACGGTGTGCTCACGTTAACGCCCAAGGAAATGACTGGCCTATTCCCCATATTGACTCCTGAAGACCCGGATATTGCCGACGTAACTGTGACATTGTCGGGCAATGGCACGGCTATGAACAACTATATAGCCACTATGTACAAGGTAAATCTGTGGGATGCCAACAACACACGAACAACACCTTACGAGCTTTCGGGCCACCGCGTCGGTGAATGTACGCTGACAGTTGAGGCCACTGACGGTTCTGGTTTCAAAAAGGAGATACCTGTGAGGGTTGTGGAGCCTGAGCGCGAAAGTGTAATCGATTACACAACAGGTACAATTATGCTCAACGAGGAGTGGTTTGGTCACACCAATGGTGGATTGAACTGGTTCGCTCCTGATTATGAAGTAACCTACCAAGCATACGAACGCGAAAATCCCGGTATGTCGTTTGGTTGCACCTCGCAGTATGGATTAATCTATAATGACAAACTAATTGTAAGTTCAAAACAAGCCGCCGACGGTGGTGATCCTCTGCCTGGCGGCGGTCGACTGGTAGTTGCTGATGCATTGACATTAAAACGACTCGGCTCTATAAATGATATCAAGCTCCCCGATGAAAGCCGCAGCTCTGATGGCCGCGCTCTTTGCGGCGCCGGCCCTGGCCGAGTATACATGGGTACCAATAATGGTATCTACGTCATTGATATTGACAATTTTGAAATTCTTGGGAAGGTCAGTCAGGAACTCATTGACGATGCGGACGACGGCAAACCTAATACCGATCCCTCAGGCTCGCTGTACAGCGGACAGATAGGTGATATGGTTCTCGCGGGTTCGCATGTGTTTGCTATTAAACAGGATGCTGGCGTCTACATCGTGGATGTTGATACCGATGTGATTGTCAAGTCTATAACTGACAAAAATGTTCAGGGAATTACACAAGGAGCTGACGGCCGTGTATGGTATGCGACCAAAGAGGATGGTCACAGCGTGTTTGTGGCCATTGACCATCAGACGCTTGAGGAGTCAGAGCGAGTTGATGTACCGGTAGATTGTGGTGTCGTAACCTGCGGCTGGGGTGCATGGCGCACTACACAGTTCACTGGTGCACAATCAGTCAATTCGTTGTTCTTCTCCGGAGGTAGCAGTATTGCCAACGGAGGTGATGGCAACTACTGGCGCTATGATGTGGATACAAAGGAATTCCGTCACATCGCCACTGTAGCTGGCCTCGATGCTCATACTCCCGGACTGAAACAAGGTGCATACGGCACAGTGCGTTATGACGACCGAACTGGCGAAATAATAGCAGGTACAACCGAATCGAAAGCCTCGGGTCACTATCGTTATAACTGGACCCACTTCATTGATGCCGAAAATGGCAACTTCAATGCTTCTGTTGAGCTGCGTCCATATTATTGGTTCCAGTCAATGCCGATATTCCCTGATGCCTACGGTCCTGAAGTAGAGGCTATAGATGATGTAGAGTTGAAAAATGACGATGAACCTCTTGAAATAACCATCCATGCTACCGACCGTGATAATAACGATGCCAACATCCGTTACTCACTGCTGAGTTTGCCGCGTGAGATGGAAAATGCTCCTGAAGTCGCACCTGTTGAAGTAGCGCTCGAAGGCAATAAGCTTACATTGACACCAAAGGCCGAAGGTACTCACACCGTGGGGCTTGCCATTGAATCTAATGGAAAGGTGGTAAATCATGCTATTAATGTCAAGGTGACGCTCAACACTGGAGTAGAGTCATTGGCCGATTCCAATTGCAGAATCAGT
>CAMWOD010000167.1 GCA_947175715.1 uncultured Porphyromonadaceae bacterium | reverse complement strand
ATACCGCAACACCGGCGGTTTCGACATCATCGGCTCAGGCCGCACAAAGCTGGAGTCGAAAGAGCAATTCGACAAAGGTCTCGAAATTATCAAGGAGCTCGACATCAAGGCATTGGTAATAATCGGTGGCGACGACTCAAACACCAACGCCGCTATCCTGGCCGAATACTACAAGAGCATCGGCGCACCCGTGCAAGTAATCGGATGCCCCAAGACCATCGACGGTGACCTCAAGAATTCACAGATCGAAACCTCATTCGGCTTCGACACCGCCACCAAGGTTTATTCTGAGGTAATCGGTAACATACAGCGCGACTGCAACTCAGCCAAGAAATACTGGCACTTCGTGAAACTCATGGGCCGCTCAGCATCGCATATCGCCCTTGAGTGCGCACTGCAGACCCAGCCCAACATCTGTATCATCTCAGAGGAAGTAGAGGCCAAGAACCTCTCGCTCGACGATGTCGTGGCCAACGTGGCCGAGGTAGTAGCTGCCCGTGCCGCCCGCGGCAACAACTTTGGCACAATCCTCATCCCCGAGGGTCTTATCGAGTTTATCCCCGCCATCAAGGCTCTGATCGCTGAGCTTAACGACGTGCTTGCCAAGGCCGACGTAACCGGCAAGAGCGCCGATGAGATCGTGGCCTACATCAAAGCCAACCTCTCACCTGCCAATGCCGCTACATTAGCGTCGCTCCCCGAAACTGTAGCTCGTCAGCTCTGTCTCGACCGCGACCCCCACGGCAACGTACAGGTGTCGCTCATCGAAACCGAGAAGCTGCTGTCGCAGATGGTAGCCACCAAGCTCGAGTCGATGCGTGCCGAAGGTCGCTACAACGGCAAGTTCTCACCACTTCACCACTTCTTCGGATACGAAGGCCGCTGCGCCGATCCTTCAAACTTCGACGCCGACTATTGCTACGCCCTTGGCTTCAATGCCACATGCCTGATCAACGCAGGCGTTACAGGCTACATGTCGTCGGTGCGCAACCTCACCAAGCCCTCAGTGCAGTGGGTTGCCGGCGGTATACCCATCACCATGATGATGAACATGGAGCGTCGCCACGGCAAGATGAAACCCGTAATCCAAAAGGCCCTCGTCGACCTCAATGGCGCACCGTTCCTTAAGTTCGCCTCAAAGCGCGACGACTGGTCGGTTAACACTTGCTACATCTACCCCGGCCCCATCCAGTACTTCGGCCCGGCCGAGGTGTGCGACCAGCCCTCGCTCACACTCCAATACGAGCACCAAGGCAAATAATCTACATTAAGTAGTAAAAATACACCATTTTTCCACATCGCCAATGTCTTTTACCGGTATTGGCGATGTTTTTATTGTGTCGATTCATTATCTTTGCAATCAGTATGAAATGCAAGGCTCTCCATATCATTTCCATCGCGTCACTACTACTGCTGATGATTTTTACGGCATGCGGCCCGGCGAAGAACACTCAGCGGGGCAATAGCTACGACCGGTCGCAACCACTCACCTCAAGAGAGAAAAAAGAGCTGGTCAAAGAGGCAAAAAAATGGCTTGGCACCAGCTACCGCTATGGAGGTCATTCGCGCCAGGGCACCGACTGCTCAGGTATGGTGATGGAGGTGTATCGCAAAGTGTGCAACGTATCGCTCCCACACTCATCACGCGAGCAGCAAGCCTACTGCAAGGGCATCAAGAAAAAAGACCTCACCGAGGGTGACCTGATATTTTTCTGCACCGGAAGCAGCGGTAGAGTGTCGCACGTGGGTATGTACATCGGCGATGGCAAGATGGTGCACGCATCATCATCTCGTGGAGTGATAATCAGCGCCCTCGACGAGCGCTACTACTCACGCACCTATCACTCATCGGGCCGTGTATTAGCCTCAGCGTCATCACCGAAAGTCGCAGACGAGCACCCCACTCCCAGCCCCGCACCTGTGGTGGATCAACCCACCACGCCCCAACAGCTCGAAGTCGAATCCACCTTACCCCAGCAGCTCGAACTGCAGCACGAAATCGATCTCCAGGATATAATCGACGCCAAGGTTGACTCAATCTACACAAACATGTTCGACTGATTGAGCGTTAGTACTATAATATAAATAACCAAAACCGCTATGATAGTCAACGAAGCAAGATTTGTAATCTCCAACACCGATATCAACAAGTGCCCACAGGACGTAAAACACGAATATGCCTTCATAGGGCGTTCAAACGTGGGTAAATCTTCGCTCATCAACATGCTTACCAATCGCAAAGGATTGGCCAAAACATCGCAACTCCCCGGCAAGACACTGCTTATCAACCACTTCCTCATCAACGACGAGTGGTATCTCGTCGACCTCCCAGGCTATGGCTACGCACAGCGCGGCAAAGCCCAGCGCGAAGAGCTGCAGCGTATCATCGAGAGCTACATCCTGGGCCGCCAGCAGATGACCAACCTGTTTCTGCTCATCGACGTGCGCCACGAGCCGCAGAAGATCGACCTCGAATTCATGGAATGGCTCGGCGAGAACGGCGTGCCGTTCAGCATCGTGTTCACCAAGGCCGACAAGCTCGCAAAATCTACCGTACAAAGGCATGTGGCCGATTATTGTGCAAAACTGCTTGAACAATGGGAAGAGCTCCCTCCCGTATTTGTAACCTCGTCAGTCGACCGCGTAGGGCGCGACCAGATACTCGACTACATAGAGCAGCTCAACCAACTTCCACTAGTCACCCCCGAGAAATAACGCCGAACTATCGGTGCGCGCCGGGCGTTATAATTAAAACTAAAAAAATTATAACTATGAGCGACAAGAAGAAATGTTGCAACTGCAACAACCTCGAGAATGAAGTAAAAAACTATCCCGGCGTAGCCACCGACGTGTCCGACAACGAACAAGTTAGCGCCTCCGAAGTAGCGCAAGACACCGCCCTGCTCAACAACAACCCCCGCAACAACGGCGACCCCATCTAACATCCCCAGAGGTTGAAAGGTTGAAGGCGGCTCACTAAGCCGCCGTTCTTTTTACCCATTTTTTCAGCACGAGAATTGACACTTCGTATAAGCCATAAATGGGTATTGTAACCAGCACGAGTGTAAAAAGGTCGGGCGGCGTTATTATTGCCGCTATGATCATTATGATTACAAATGCGTAAGGGCGGTAACGTTTAAGCAGCTCAGCGTCTATAAAACCCATCTTGCCCAGCACAAAAGAAAATACTGGCAACTGAAACACCACACCCATCAAGAATGTCAATGTGGTGAATGTGGATATATATGAGTCGAGATTAATCGTGTTGACTATCTCATCGTCCACCTGATATGTGGCGAGAAACTGAAACGAGATCGGAAACAACACAAAATAGCTCATCAACAACCCGATAATGAAAAGTGCGTATATTATAACCGCAACGATATAGGAGTACCGCTTCTCGCTCTCGTAGAGTGCTGGCGAGATATATCGGAACAATTCAAGCACTATATACGGCGAAGCGAGAAGTACGGCCAAGATACACGACACTGTGATGTGCGTCATAAATTGCGCCGACAACTCGGTGTTGATCAGCGTTACATTTTCAAAGTGAAATTGGAAGTCAGAGTCAGTGCTGCGCAGTATTGACTCGATGAAGCGAAAAGTGCAGAAGTCGCTTTTATGCGGCCCTAACAATATCGCGAACGTCTCATCCTTAAAGCAAAATATTATACAACCAAGAACCACTACCACGGCGACAATGCGGAAAAGCATCTTGCGCAATACCTCAAGATGCCCTCCCGTTGTCATCAATCCGTTGTCACTCTCCGTCTCGCTCACTTTCTTCTGATTGTTGACTGGCAACTACTTGTTGAGCCTCACGCTCGGCGGCTCGGCGCATCACTTCTTCATCGACACGACGATTCATTTCCTCCTCGGTAGGTTCAGTCATACCCT
>CAMWOD010000166.1 GCA_947175715.1 uncultured Porphyromonadaceae bacterium | reverse complement strand
GCAACGCAGAAGCCCACGCCAGTATATGCAATATATGCATCCGACTATATCTCTCCCGAGATACAATGCCGAAAGCAGGGTATTACATTACCACGGGCATCTACCGTTGCTCAATCCTTGACATCTAAATGAAATTTTGCGAGAATTTCGATTGGCCAAGAATCAGCGCGGATAAACGCTTTCTTATGTATTTTATACATCCCGCTCCGCTTCACCTCAGACCAGGGGTTGGCTCTGATGAACCTTGCCCTACTGGCGTGATCTGCGATACGGTCTGCGACCGCAAAGTTACTGAATATTTTTCACATCCACCAATACATTTCTCATTATTAGCACGATAATATTTTAAAAAAAACTGTGTGGTTTATGGGTGGGTGCGGTGGTGGAGGTAGTAGGCGATGATGGTGAGTGTGGTGAGGAGCTCGGAGACGCCTAAGGCGAGCCATATTGCGCTGTCGCCCCATATCATGGGGAGTAGCACGAAGGCCGGCACGAGAAATATCAGACCTCGGAACAGCGCGAACACAATGGAGGGTATGATGCGCTCTACACTCTGAAAATATCCGATAGCGGTGAGGTTGAATATAAAGAAAATAAATGCTACAGAAAATTTGGGGAATCCCGCTATGGCTATTTGGGCAGTGTGAAGCTGTGGGTCAAGGAAGAGGCTTACCAGCTCGCGGGGGAATATTATGAACGCCGCCGTGACAATGGCACCGCATGCCACGGCTGAATAAATGGCGAGCTTCTCGGTCATCCCAACCCGTGCAAAGTGCTCCTTGCCATAGTTGAAGCTGATGATGGGTTGGGCCGACTGCGCTATGGCATTGCCTACCATGAATGCGAAGGGGCAGTAGTAACAGGCGATGCTGAACGCGCCAACGCCATCTTCGCCAAGGTAGTGCATAAACACCAGGTTGCCAGTGAGCATGAGTACTCCCATCGTTGCCTCTCCAAGCAGTGCCGAGATGCCTATTTTGCACTGATAGCCTATGTTCCTGAACGTGAGTAGCAGGCTCTTACGGCTTAGCTTGATGCGGATAAATCGCAGTGTGCTCGCTAAGACCCCCAGGTAGTAGAGTGCCATAAATCCTCCCACCGCACAGCTGATGCATGTGGCAATGGCGGCGCCTCTCAATCCCATATTCATAGGGAATATAAAGAGGTAGTCGAGCACGATGTTGAGCAACCCGGGAATGACATTGCACCACATGGCATATTTGGGGGAGCCGTCGAGGCGTACGATAAACAGTCCGATACCACACCATCCTTGAAAGAGGCAACATACGAATATCCATGGCATGTATTCCCTTAGCAGTGGCATCAGTGCGTCCGAGCTGCCCAGGAAATGACCAGTGGTGTCGACCGATGAAAGGGTGAGAATCAGAAAAATGGCCGTGACTAATGTGGCGCAAACTATTGCCTGGGTGACGTTGAGCCTGGCGGCCTTGACATTGCCCGAGGCAAGATGTATAGACGAAACCACCGACGAGCCTACGCCGAGCATCAGGAAAATTCCCATCATCACCATTGTGGGGGCGATGCATATATTTACTGCGGCCAGTGCGTCGCTGCCGATGCCGCGCCCTACAAAGATGCCGTCGGTGGCTGTGACGGCGCAGATGGCCAGCATGCCTAAAAGTGTTGGCACAAGGTAAAGGCGGAATAGACGGGGTATTTTGTCGCTCCCCAAATCGATAGAATCGCGGTTCATAATGATAAATTAATTGATAACAAACATGCCGTATAAGACTCGAGGTTTTACCCAGTCATCTTATCCGGCATTATCACTGCCCTCCGATGAGGAAACACTTTTCTTTGATTGGCGGTGCAAAATTATATAAAAGCAGTGGAATACAAAAATCTTGTCGTACCGCATGGCGCTGAGGCCATCGACTATCCTATTTGTGATTTTATGTAGTCGACCATTGCCGATGGATTGTCGCAGCCAAGCACGTATTTGTCGCCGTTTTTCATGCGCACGAGGAAGCAATCGGATGCTTTGCCATAGAATCCGTAATATCTCCCTATATCGCCCTCGCGGAAAATACCCCAATAGCCCAAGAAGCCTCCTGACGCACAAATCCTTATCGCACCCATCGTGGGCTGGAATAGCTCGACGCTGGCCACGTTGCGCATCGGCAGGCGTTTGCCACGTAAAAGGCTGCCCATCACTATGCTGTCGCTGTCGGCTTTGATGTAAGCGGGTCCGAAAAACAATGTGGCAACAAAGAGGAGGATTAAGAGCGCCAGCAGTGTGAAAAATGTGGCTTCTTCCTTGACTGTGGCGATACACCCTATCAGTAGCGCTCCTGATACAATGGCGGTCAGTACGATGGCAAATCGGCTATACGTTATCTTTGATTTCATATCAATTGGAGATGTATTGTTATTTTAGTGTCGTTTCTTGAATTTCTGGGTGAGCCACGCCGATAGGATGGGGCCGAATACTCCGCCCATGGCTCCGGCAAGCCCGACTACCACAAACTCTTGCCAGCCGCTGAACCAGTTTTGATGAAACAAGAGGTTGAGCAGATAGGCCACAGCGGTCACGGTGGCCCCAACGATGATAAGTGCTATAAACAGTAATAGATTCTTTTTCATAAGATTAACGTGTGCGGAGTGGTGGACGGAAAGCGTCGGGATAGTGCTGCAGCTCGAAGTTGTCGGGGGTGCCTACGATGGTGATGACGTCGAATTGCGGCTCCATCGGTATGCCGTACGACTTGATGTAGGCATTGGCGGCTGCCGTCATGCGGTTCATGCGCTGGCGGTTGATGGCGAGCAGCGGGTCGACTATGGATGTGCGCCGGGTTTTCACTTCGACGAAGGCTATGCGGTGCCCTTTGGTGGCGATTACGTCGATTTCGTGGTTGGCCACACGGACGTTTCGGGCCACGATGGCATACCCCTTGGTGGTGAGATGGTCGCATGCGGTCTGCTCGCCCCACGCCCCCAGGTCATTATGTTCGGCCATAGGCAATAGGTTGTTAGCTAATCGCGAAGATACATTAAAAGTAAACATAAGTGTGTTGACGATTGTTAAAATTACTATGAGACAATTCTATGTAAGCGACAATGGATATAAGGAGCTCGCAGGGGTCGACAGCTATCCGTGGGGACAATCACCAGCCCCTGGCGAAAGAAAGGGCCGTTGGGTAAATGTGGAGCTGCCCGATGCCGACGACCTGGAGTTCATGCGCGAAGTGCTGGGTGTGCCAGTGTCGTTTCTTGATGACCTTCGCGACGTCGACGAGCGGCCTCGTATCGACCGCGAGGGTGACTGGACGCTGGCGATTATCCGCATTCCAGTGGCCCATCATGATGGCACTATGCCTTACTCCACCGTGCCGCTGGGGGTAATGTCGTCGGGCGACATAAGCTTGTCGGTGTGCTTCTTCCCCAACCCGATAATGAGCGACTTTGTGGAGTATTCGGTCAGGAAGTCGCTGAATATCGAGTGCCACACCGACTTTCTCATACACATGCTATTTAGCGCTGCATATTGGTATCTTAGCTACCTCAAGGAGATGAACCACACCGTGCCGGGCGAGGAGCGAGGTCCAAGCCAGCAGATACAGAATAGCGACCTGCTGCGCCTGCTGCAGCTCCAAAATTCACTGGTGATGTTTAACACCTCGATCAAGGGTAACAAGGCGCTGATGGGTAGGCTCTACAATGTCTATGGCAATGAATTTGACCCGGAACTTTATGCCGACCTCGAAATCGAAATGAAACAGGCCGACAACACTGTGACCGTATATACCGAGATTCTCGAGGCCACGATGGGCGCTTATGGCTCAATAATATCCAACAACGTCAACCTGGTGATGAAGCGCATGACGGGTATCACCATCATCCTTATGGTGCCCACGCTGGTGGCCAGTGTCTACGGTAT
>CAMWOD010000165.1 GCA_947175715.1 uncultured Porphyromonadaceae bacterium | reverse complement strand
GGTGAGAGAGTCGGGGTTGGCTTGTATGCTTGGCACCGGCTCCAACACATGCCTCTACGACGGCTCATCAATTACCGCCAACGTGCGTCCAGCCGGATTCATACTCGGCGACGAAGGAGCGGGGTCAAACATCGGCAAAATATTTGTGGCCGACTGCCTGAAGGAGATTGCCCCAAAATCGCTTATTGAGGAGTTTTACTACTCCTACAATATCACCCCCGACGACATCATGGATGCCGTCTATACCGATCCCAACCCCAATAAGATTCTATCCAACTACTCAGCATTCCTGGCCGATCATATCGAGAATGAATACGTGTATCAGCTTGTATATGCTGCACTGATGCGCTTCTTTACGCGTAATATCGCTGCTTACAACTACCACGACCATAAAATATGCTTCGTAGGAAAGACAGCATGTATCTACAGCGACGTTCTCAAGCGCGTGGCACACGACTTTGGCGTGGAAATCCACAAGATACAGCGATACTCTATGCCTGGACTGATAGAATATCATTGCAACGACTAACAACTAAAGTTGTAAGGTGACAACGGGTCTCCTATTCAAAGGACCATTGAAGCAACCGTGGCTCAACGCCGCAGTCAATATCATCATGCTGGCATTTTCGGTATTGACGCTCTATGCGCTCCTACTCACATCGATCGATGACATCGGAAAACTCACACACTACCAGATAAGTGAGTTTACCATCAACTATCAGGGTGGATTCGTGCGCCGCGGGCTGTTAGGTGAAATACTTTTAAGATTTTGCACCTATACCGGCTGCTCCCCTATACCCATTATCTTCACTTTGTGCTGGGGATGTTTCATTTTTGTCACAGTATTTCTATTATATGTGTTCTACAAACACAGAATTTGCTGGTGGATAATCCCTACATCCTATATCATCGGAGCCTCTTATATCAATCTCATACGTAAGGACTTCATTGTAATTTCCTTATTTATTCTTGCATTATATCTATACCGAAACTCTAGGTGGTCAGCCGCTGCCCGTCTTGTCTGTTTATGCGTCATTACTGCATTAACAATCCTGATTTATGAGGGAATGGCATTTCTCATTCTACCAATAGTAGCTTGGATAACATTTGCCGACGATACTATCAGAGTAAATTTATGGTTCAGAGCAGCCAGTTTATATATACCATTAGTTGCTATGGCAGCTTGTTCGGTTTACACAGGTGATGCCGTTACAGCGCAGGCAATCCACGATTCATGGCAACCATGGACTGGCGAAATCATCGGCCCCTACATGTCTCAAAGCCTCTGGGCGCTCAGATGGAGCATTTATGACTCACTCACAACCAATCAGAGCATTCTCCTCGCCGTTTGTTCCCACCAACCGACATCAACAATTGTCTACCGAATCCTAATCTGGGTGATACTACTATATATGGGCGCACGCTATATCAGCTCGATGTCGCTCGGACGACGGAGCGACTTAGAAGATGACAACGCCCATGCAGCAGCTCTGTTCATATTTATATTTATATGCATGACCCCATTATGGCTGGGGTTGAGCTGTGATTTCGGGCGATTGTCAATGCAACTGTTCGCAATAACATTCATAAGCAACCACTATCTTCCGTCGAGCATTGTGCCACGATGCATTGTCGATAATTTGACACTACTCAACTATAAAATTGACAAACTTATACCTTCAACCCCCTTTATCACCCTACTCCTGTTATTCACAGGCATAAGTCCATGCCTTTTCAACATCGAATCGCTATGGGATTGGTCGGTAATCAACTCTCTCTTTGAATATTTTCACACAAAATGGCTCCTCTTTCATCCACAATGAACAGAATAATATACATATCCATTCTGCTGCTCACTTTAGCAGCTTCAACTACAGTTAAAGCGCAGGTAAATACCGAGCAAGTAATACGTATAGGCCAAAATGCGCTATACTACGAGGACTATATGTTATCAATACAGTACTTCAACCAAGCGATAACATCACGTCCCGACCTGGCGACGCCCTACTTCATGCGCTCGATTGCCAAGCTCAACCTTGACGATTACCAGGGTGCCGAAAACGATGCCACTCTCGCTCTCGAACGCAATAAGTTTATCGTCGATGCATGGGAAGTAAGGGGTGTGGCGCGCCAAAACATGGGAAAGCTCAGAGAAGCTATTGAAGATTACACTCAGGCACTTATCCTACTTCCCAACAACAAAAACATACTTTTCAACCGCGCCTTAGCCCAGCTCGAGGAGGGTGATACGGTGGGAGCTGCCGAAAGTTACGCCACCCTAATACGCCATAACCCTTCCTACGAAAACGGCTACATAGGTCGCGCACGACTCTACTTAGCCCAAAACGACACCGCCAGCGCCTTGGCCGACCTCGACCGAGCAATATCGCTCAACAAACTGGCCACCAACGCCTATATACTTCGCGCCGACATATCATTCAGCAGCGCCACGCCCGACTACGACAGGGCTCTCGCCGACCTCGACCAGGCTATCAAGCTGCAGCCGCGTCAAGCGTCGCTTTTTGTCAACCGAGCTTTTGTGCGTTACAAACTCGATGACTACTTCGGAGCAATGGCCGACTACGACTATGCGCTGCAACTCGACCCACTCAACTCGGCTGCTCTGTTCAATCGCGGTGTGCTCCGCTCCGAAGTTCACGACAACGACAAGGCCATCAACGACTTCTCCGAATTCTTGCGAATCAACCCCAACGATGGCCGAGCGCTCTACAACCGTGCCCTACTCTATCACACTACCCATCAATGGCAACGAGCCCTCAACGACATCAATAAGGTGATACAATCCGAGCCTTCACTCCCCACGGCATGGTTTTTGCGTAGCGACATTTACCGCAATATGGGAAACCACGCAAAGTCAAACGCCGACTTCGACAAAGGGGTAGCTGTGGCCAAAAGCCTCAAGCCCGACGAAAAGGTCGACATACCCTCAACCCCTATCGAGGATCATACTTCTGAGCGATTCGCCACCCTGCTTACTATCGACAACACTTCCGATCCACTCCAACAGGACTATCACAACCCCGGCATCCGAGGCAAGGTGCAAGATCGCAACATAAAGGTTGAGTACTTGCCGATGTTTGTCCTTAGCTATTACGCACCCGCCACCGAGCTACGCGAATCGACCTATTTCATCAAGGAAGTTGACGAAATCAACGACACCCATATTCTCCCCAACGTAGTAATGATAACAAATTCCGAAGTACCACTCAACGACCCAGAGGAAATCGAGCGGCACTTCGCCTCGATAAAACAATTCAAAGAGGCTATCGCCCAGTCACCACGTCCTATCGACTATTTCGGCCTGGCGATGGCACAAAGCACAGTCCATGACTACGATGGAGCAACCCAATCGCTCACTAAACTTTTAGAACTAACCCCCGACCTTGCCGCAGCCTACCTACAGCGAGGAGTTGTAAAGTACCGACAGCTGTCGTCGGCCGACCCCGAGGTAACACTTCCCGCCGATACTCCTCCTGAAGTAGTTGCACAGATGATGCGAAGCCGCATGAGTCAAGTGTTTGAGGATTTCGACACAGCATCGCGACTGGCCCCACACATGGCTTATGCCTACTACAACAAAGGGGTGGTGTTGCTCGATCTCAATGACCTCACTTCGGCACTTTCAGCCTTTACCAAAGCCATCGAAATAATGCCCAACATGGGAGAGGCCTACTACAACCGCGGCTACGTGTACCTCAAGCTCGGCAACCTTGAAGCTGGCACAGCCGACCTATCCAAAGCCGGCGAGCTCGGCATCCTCCCCTCCTACAACCTCATCAAGCGCATCCGCTAATCTTTTAATTCAGCGTTTTAGTATGTGAGGCCGAAAAGGAAAAGGGGAATGACATTGGCGTGGCGATACTCTATATCGTCCTTTACGATG
>CAMWOD010000164.1 GCA_947175715.1 uncultured Porphyromonadaceae bacterium | reverse complement strand
ACGAGTCCATAAGCGGCACTTTCACCATCCCCATGCTAGGCCGAGCCAAGTGGATAAAGAACGGGGTCAACACCAAGGAGCCGATCGACAGGGATGCCTACATGGAGTTATATCCATTAGAGATAACCACCATGACCGTCGAGGAATACAAAGAGGCAAGAGACGACTACTCAGGCATACCATTCCAGTACCCCGAAAATATACAACCATTATCACCAGCCATAGAACAGCTCATTCAAAGCATCGACGGGAAATAACGCTTGCGTTTTTATACCACAAGTGAAATAATAAGCACAATCATGCCGACCAGAATCACGGCACGGCATGTCCAGCGCCTACGCACAAGGATAGCCTTGAGTTCATCACTACGCTGCGACATACGGCCATACTCCTTCCGCACTCGCATTTGCTGTATCGCAAACCACGAAAGGCTCAGCCATCCGGCCAAGATCAGCCCAATTCCTATATATAGTAAGACGGTTGACATAGTTTTCTTTTTATATAAAACAACCGGGCAGCACCGGTGGTTGCATTAGGCACCATTTATCTCATTCATAAGGATTGCTAAACTACGGATATTTTGTATCTTTGCGGTGAGAATTGCGACTTAGCCGCGCCATAAGCATCGATGCCCACGGCAGCGCCCAGTCGTAATTGGTCATATTTACAGATTATATCCTAAGTTAACCACATTATTATATATAGGAATAATGGAGAAGAAATTCAAGCGCACACTGATCACCACCGCCCTCCCCTACGCCAATGGCCCCGTACACATAGGCCACCTGGCCGGAGTGTACATACCCGCCGACATCTACGCCCGCTACTTGCGACTGCGCGGCGACGACGTGGTGATGATAGGTGGCTCCGACGAGCACGGTGTGCCCATCACAATAAAGGCCAAAAAGGAGGGTGTGACACCCCAGGACGTGGTAGACCGATACCACAAGATCATCAAAGACTCGTTTGAGGAACTGGGCATATCGATGGACATATATTCACGCACCACAAGCGACATCCACTCGGCCACAGCCTCTGAATTCTTCCGACACCTATACGACAAAGGGGAGTTTGTAGAAAAAACATCGATGCAGCTCTACGACGAGAAGGCCAACCAGTTTCTGGCCGACCGCTACGTCACCGGCGAATGCCCCCACTGCCACAACCCCAAGGCCTACGGCGACCAGTGCGAGGCTTGCGGCACATCGCTCAACGCCACCGACCTGATCAATCCCAAGAGCGCCATCACCGGCAACACCCCCGTGCTCCGCGAGACCAAGCATTGGTACCTCCCCCTCGACAAGTGGGAGCCAGCCCTGCGTCAATGGATCCTCGAAGGACATAAAGAATGGAAAACCAACGTCTACGGACAATGCAAATCATGGCTCGACCTTGGCTTGCAGCCCCGCGCCGTGAGCCGCGACCTCGATTGGGGTGTACCTGTGCCAGTAGAGGGAGCCGAGGGCAAGGTGCTCTACGTATGGTTTGACGCGCCGATAGGCTACATCTCCAACACCAAGGAACTCCTCCCCGACACATGGGAGAAATACTGGAAAGACCCCGAAAGCCGTATCATCAACTTCATCGGCAAGGACAACATCGTATTCCACTGCATAGTGTTCCCCGCCATGCTCATGGCCTACGGCGACGGCTACCAGCTCCCCGACAACGTGCCCGCCAACGAATTCCTCAACCTCGAAGGCGACAAAATATCGACATCGCGCAACTGGGCCGTATGGCTCCACGAATACCTGCGCGACCTCCCCGGCAAGCAAGACGTGCTCCGCTACGTGCTCACCGCCAATGCCCCCGAGACCCGCGACAACGACTTCACCTGGGCCGAATTCCAGCAGCGCAACAACTCCGAGCTGGTGGCAATCCTCGGCAATTTCGTAAACCGCGCCGTGGTACTTGTGAAGAAATACTACGATGGCGTAACACCCGCCGCAGGCACCCTTGAGGAGGTCGACACCACCACCCTGGCCGAAATCGGCACCATCAAGCAAGCCCTGAGCGAAGCACTCGACACATTCCACTTCCGCGACGCACTTAAAGAGGCGATGAACATAGCACGTCTGGGCAACCGATACATCCAGGAGACCGAACCGTGGAAAGTGGCAAAAACCGACGCCGCCCGACTGGCCACTATACTCAACACCTCTCTACAGATAGCAGCCAACCTCGCCATAGCCATCGAGCCATTCCTGCCATTCACCGCCGAAAAGATGGTGAAGATGCTACGACTCGGCTCCATGACTTGGGACGACCTCGGACGCACCGACCTCATCCCCGCCGGCACCACACTCGGCGAAGCAGAACTGCTATTTGAAAAGATCGAGGATGAAACCATAAAAGCGCAGACCGACCGTCTTGCCCGCATCAAGGAGGAGAACAAAGTGTCGCAGTGGCAACCCGCCCCACAGGCCCCCGATGTCGACTTTGACACCTTCATGAAGGCCGACCTGCGCGTAGGCACCGTAGTAGAATGCGAAAAAGTGCCCAAAGCCGACAAGCTGCTCCGCTTCCTCATCGACGACGGAGGCGAGAAACGCACCATCGTATCGGGCATCGCCAAATACTACAAGCCCGAAGAGCTCGTAGGGAAGCAGGTGGTATTTATCGCCAACCTACCCCCGCGCAAGCTCAAAGGGATTACCTCACAAGGCATGATACTGTCGGCCGAAAATGCCGACGGCTCACTCACAGTGATTAGCCCCAGTGCCCCCGCCACCCCCGGAGCGCAGGTGAAATAGCAATTGCACCACAATGAACACCCGTCGACCACGCATACTCATCATCTACACAGGAGGCACAATCGGTATGATCGAAAATCCGGCCACCAAAGCCCTGGAGCCGTTCAACTTCGACCACCTGATTGATAATGTGCCCAAAATCAAGATGCTCGACTACGACATCGACAATGTGCAGTTTGACCCACCAATCGACTCGAGCGACATGAATCCTCGCCACTGGCAGGACATAGCGCGCACGATCGAGGAGAATTACGACACATTCGATGGCTTTGTAGTGCTCCACGGCACCGACACCTTGGCCTATACAGCCTCAGCCCTGTCGTTTATGCTCGAAAACCTGCATAAGCCTGTGATAATCACCGGCTCGCAGCTCCCTATTGGTGAAGTGCGCACCGACGGCGAGGAGAACCTCATCACCGCCCTACAGATAGCGGCATCCACCGAGCCCGATGGCGAGCCTACAGTGCAAGAAGTGGCGATACTCTTCGAGAACTACCTGTGGCGCGGCAACCGCTCCACCAAGATGTCGGCCGACAACTTCAACGCTTTCAAGAGCAACAATTACCCCGCATTGGCCAAGATAGGACTGGGCATCCACTTCAATCGCGACGCCCTGAGCCGCCCCGCATCCAAGCTGCCGCTGATAGTGCATTATGGGCTCGACACCGGAGTGATGCCACTCGACCTATACCCGGGTATCTCCGAGGGCACATTCCGCCACATGCTCACTACCCCCGGCATCAAGGGCATAGTGCTCAAGACATTTGGAGCCGGCAACGCCCCTACCTACCCGTGGTTTCAGGAGGCAATACGCGACGCCGTAAATAGCGGGCTGGTGATACTCAATGTGACACAGTGCGTCAACGGCGGTGTTCATGCCAAACGCTACAAGTCGGGCAATGCACTGACCAACGCCGGTGTGATTTCAGGCCACGACATCACCTCAGAAGCCGCCATCACCAAACTGATGTATCTGTTTGGGCTTGGGCTCACCCCTCATGAAGTCGCACACCACCTCAGCACCTCAATACGCGGCGAAGTATCAATATAACGAAGAAATTGACATAGCATAATAAATAAAGGCGCTACCTCTCGGAGCGCCTATATTGCATTGATAAGTCAATCATAGGTCTGTCTATTATACAAATCTGACGCTGCCGACGA
>CAMWOD010000163.1 GCA_947175715.1 uncultured Porphyromonadaceae bacterium | reverse complement strand
GCCCAGAAAGTGGTTAAACAACAACTTGCCGATGACAAGGCCCAGGAAAAGCTCGTGGGCAAGCTCATCGACCAGATTGAAGAATCGAAATAGCCAGTCATGGATCAAGGACTCATACCTCACCGATATGCCAAGGCCCTCTACAAGCTCGCTTGTGAGCGTGGCAATGCCCAGCGCGTCTACAACCTTATGCAGGCGTTGTCAGTGGCATTTGTCGCCGAGCCCGACCTCGACAAGGCGGTGACCAATCCGTTTGTGTCAAATCAAGACAAGGCGATGCTGCTCTCTACTGCGGCTGGAGCCAAGGCCGACGACACCACTTTCACCGACTTCCTCAAACTCCTTATCGATAACCGACGCATCGACATGATACGCCTGATGGCTGTCGCCTACGAGGATATATACCGTAAGGAAAATAATATCCGTCGGGTCAATGTGGTGGCGGCATCGCCACTATCGCCTGAGCTTGAACAACGTCTCAAGGACTTGATAAAAAGACACCTTGGCGATGCCGAGATGGAGTATGAAACCTCGGTCGATCCTGAATTGATAGGTGGTTTTGTGGTCAACATCGACTCTGAACGTCTTGACGCATCAGTGAAAAATGAGATCAAACAGCTGCGACAATCTCTTCTAAGCAAATGATGCTGCGATAGTCAACGGCATCACTAACAAACTTTTTCTAAAAAATTAGATCAACAACTAAGCACAAATGATCAACCCAAGCGAGATTTCTGAAATATTAAAACAACAGCTCGAGAGCGTCAACTCCAAAGTGTCGTTCGAGGAAGTCGGAACAGTGCTGGAAGTGGGCGACGGCGTGGCTCACGTGTACGGACTCGACAATGTATGCGCCAACGAGCTTGTAGAATTTGAGAATGGCGTAAAAGGCGTGGCGCTCAACCTCGAGGAGAGCAACGTAGGTGTCATACTTCTTAACAACGTAAACAAGGTTGCCGAGAACATGACAGTGCGTCGCACCGGCGAGATCGCCTCAATCCACGTGGGTGAAGGCCTCTTTGGCCGCGTAATCAATGTGCTTGGGCAGCCTATCGATGGTCGTGGACCCATCGAGGGAGATCTGCTACCCATGCCTCTTGAGCGTAAGGCCCCTGGCGTTATCTTCCGCCAGCCAGTGAAGCAGCCGCTGCAAACTGGTATCAAGGCTGTTGACTCAATGGTGCCCATCGGCCGTGGCCAGCGCGAGCTTATCATCGGTGATCGCCAGATTGGTAAAACCGCTATCGCCATCGATACCATTATCAACCAGCGCAAGAACTACGAGCAGGGTAAACCCGTATATTGCATCTACGTAGCTATCGGTCAAAAGGCGTCGTCGGTAGCCGCTACAGTGGAGACACTGCGTCAGCATGGCGCTCTCGACTACACAGTGGTGGTAGCCGCAACAGCCGCCGACTCGGCAGCTATGCGCTACTATTCGCCATTCGCAGGTGTAGCTATCGGTGAGTATATACGCGACACAGGCCGCGACGCCCTCATCGTTTACGATGACTTGTCGAAGCAGGCTGTGGCATATCGTGAAATATCACTTATTCTTAAGCGCCCCTCGGGCCGTGAAGCTTATCCCGGTGATATCTTCTATCTGCACTCGCGTCTGCTCGAACGTGCCGCCAAGATTATCGACAACCAGCAGGTGGCATCGATGATGAACGACCTCCCCGCCGTGCTCAAACCCATTGTGAAGGGTGGTGGCTCGCTCACAGCTCTTCCTATCATCGAGACTCAGGCAGGCGACGTTTCGGCCTACATCCCCACCAACGTTATTTCAATCACCGACGGTCAGATATACCTCGAAACCGCACTCTTCAACCGCGGTATCCGCCCGGCGATCAACGTAGGTATTTCAGTGTCGCGTGTGGGTGGTAACGCTCAGATCAAGCCGATGAAGAAGGTCGCCGGTACACTTAAGATCGACCAGGCACAGTTCCGCGAGCTCGAATCATTCACCAAATTTGGTGGTGACATTGACCCTGTGACCGCCCGCGTCATCGACCGTGGCCGCAAGAATGAGCGTCTTCTCATCCAGCCTCAGTACCAGCCTATGGCCGTAGAGGAGGAGGTGGCAATCATCTATTGTGGCGTAAATGGCCTCCTGGCCAATGTGCCGCTTGAGAAGATAGCCGAGTTCCAGGCTCAATATCTGCAGCTCCTTCACGCTAAGTATCAGAAAGAAACACTCGACGAAATCCTTGCCGGCAAGCTTACCGACGAAGTCACCGCCAAGCTCACTGAGGCAGCACAGGAGATCGCAAGCCGATACACATTAGATTAATAGCAATTCGTAAGATACAACAGTAAACAAAGATAAATGGCAACACTCCGCGAGCTAAAAGGACGCATCGGGTCAGTGGCATCTTCCGAAAAAATCACGGGTGCCATGAAGATGATATCTTCAGCCAAGATGCACAAGGCCGAGATGAGTCTACGTCAGCTGCAGCCTTTCCGTAGCCAGATTGAGGGCATCATCGGCCATCTGCTCAGCACCGATGCCGAGTTCTCCTCACCGCTGATTGAGGCCCGCGACGTGCATCACATCACAATCGTGGTGTGGGGCTCGGACGATGGCTTGTGCGGTGCCTACAATGTCAATATTTACAAGCAGTTGGTCGATATACTCGACAAATATCGCCGCGATGGCTCGAAGCGCATCACTATCATACCTGTTGGTAAAAAAATGTACAAGATAGTGAGCAAGCTGAAACTTCAGGGCGTTAACGTAGACCGCATTGAGGGTATTGACTCCAAGAGCACCGGGGAGGATGTCAACAATTTTGTGCGCACACTGACCGAGCGATTCCTCACAGGAGCAACCGACCGTGTCGACGTGCTATACATGCACTTCAAGAGCGCTGGGCGTCAGGTGCCCACGCATGAGATGCTGCTCCCTCTCGAAAGTGAGACTTTCAGCGCCAATGGTGTGGTGGAGAGCAACAGGCCGTACATATTCGAGCCTGATGCCAACACCATTTTCAACTCAGTGCTCCCGATGTTTCTGCAGTCGCTTGGACACGATGTGTTCACCGAAAACCGTGCCTCCGAGCAGGCCGCCCGCATCATGGCAATGCAGAGCGCTAACGACAACGCTAAGAAACTACTGGAGCAGCTGCAGCTTGAATACAACAAACTACGACAACAAAGTATCACCACCGAGCTTCTCGACATACTCGGCGGTCAAGTGAAATAGACCTAAACAGATAACCAATCATACAATGGGTAGTATTAAAGAATATTTCTCTTCATTGGGCAAAGGCATCGCCTCCCTGGTAAAGGGTATGGAGGTGACCGGTAAGGAATTTGTTACCCCCAAGATTACTGAGCGATACCCCGAGGACCGCGACACATTCAAGTGGCCTGAGCGCTTCCGCGCCGAACTCTACCTCAAATACGACGATGAGGGTCGCCACAAATGTATAGCTTGCGGTATCTGTGAGCGCTCATGCCCCAACGGCACAATCACCATCAAGTCAAAGATGGTAGATACACCCGACGGCAAAAAGAAAAAGAGGCTCGACAAGTGGATCTACGACCTCGGCAGCTGTACATTCTGCCAGCTTTGCGTCACCAACTGTCCTACCGGAGCTATCGACTTCGACAACGACTTCGAGCAGGCTGTGTTCACACGCGACAAGCTTGTGAAACAACTCAATTACCTCCCCAAGAAAGAGGATCCGGCACCATCGCCCGAGGAATTGGCCAAAGCTGCCGCTGAGCGCGAGGCCAAGATAGCTGCCGCTAAGGCAGCCGCTGAGGCTAAGAAGGCAGCCGCCAAAGCTGCGGATGCAACTACTGAGGCGACAGCTTCTACCCCAGTTGAAGCACCTGCTCCTGCAGCTGCACCGGCTGAAGCACCCGCTGTTGGTGATGATAAAATAGCCAAAGCACGCGCCGACTTCGAGGCGGCTAAGGC
>CAMWOD010000162.1 GCA_947175715.1 uncultured Porphyromonadaceae bacterium | reverse complement strand
CTTGTCGACACCGAGGCCATCCGTCGAGCCAATTTCACCGTGGCCATCGATGCCGTCAATTCCGTTGGTGGCATTATCATGCCTCAGCTACTCAAGGCATTGGGTGTCAGCAACGTTATTGAGCTAAACTGTGAGGCCAATGGCCATTTCGCCCACACCCCCGAGCCTATCCCCGAAAACCTCACCCAGATTGCCGATCTCATGCGTCAGGGACGCGCCGACGTGGGCTTCGTGGTCGATCCCGATGTCGACCGTCTGGCTATTGTCATGGAGAATGGCGAGATGTTTGTCGAAGAGTACACGCTCGTTGCCGTGGCCGACTATGTGCTATCCCGCACTCCAGGAGCCACTGTGAGCAACCTGTCGTCGTCACGCGCCCTACGAGACGTCACCGAGCGTCACGGCTGCACCTACTCTGCCTCAGCCGTAGGCGAGGTCAATGTCACCACCGAGATGAAGCGCACAGGCGCCGTCATAGGTGGCGAGGGTAATGGTGGAGTTATCTACCCCGCATCTCATTACGGCCGCGACGCCCTCGTAGGCGTGGCCCTCTTCCTCAGCCACCTCGCCCACAAGGGTAAGAAGGTGAGCGAGCTGAAGGCCGAATACCCCCCTTACGCCATCACCAAGCATAAGATACAGCTCACCCCCGACATTGACGTCGACGCCTTGCTCGGCTCCATCAAGAGCTACTTCGCCCAGGGTGGCGCATTGCGCCTTGCCGACGGCACCGAGCAGCGCCCCGACGCCATCACCGACATCGACGGCGTGAAGCTCGACTTCTCCGACGGGTGGGTACACCTGCGTCGTTCCAACACCGAGCCCATCATCCGCATCTACGCCGAGGCTCACACCATGGAGCGTGCCGACGCCCTCGCCCAGGCCGTAGCGCAGCTTGCCCGCTAATTGTCAATTAGTAATTAGAAAGTTGTCGCGCCCCTCATCCGCCATTGGGGTTGAGGGGTGCGGTTTTCGATTGCCTCAAGCTAATGCATTATGAAATACGAAAAACCGCCACTCACATATCAGGCTCAAATTGAACTCTTAAAGAGCCGTGGAGTCATTTTTGCTGATGAAGCTAAGGCGGCATATCAGCTTGCTAATGTCGGTTATTTTCGCCTAATTGCCTATATGTTTCCGTTTAAGGAGAACAATGGTGGAAAGATAGTCAACGAGTTTAGGCATGGTACGACATGGAAGGATATATATGATATGTATGTATTTGATCGGAAGTTGCGGTTGCTTGTGTTTGATGCTATCGAGAAAATAGAGGTTGCTATCAGAACTCAAATGGTTTATATCCTTTCTCTTCGTTATGGTTCCCATTGGCAAGATAATAAATCGATATATAAGCCCAAACGCACTATCCGCCTTAGCGATGGCTCAAAAAAGGAAGTTGATGTATATAGCGACATTCAGAAGCATATAAGGGAGCAACTCCATAATAACCAGACTGAATTATTTATAGAGAAATATCGTGAAACTTACGACGATCCTGTAAATCCGCCTTCATGGATGTGTGTCGAGGTTATGTACTTCAACCAGTTATCACGGATCTACTCAAATCTTGAAGAGCGTAGAGATAGAGCTGAGATTGCGCGGTCATTCGCACTTCCACCTGACGACTTTATGTCATGGTTGCATACAATGAATTATGTACGTAATATATGTGCACACCATGCTCGACTTTGGAACAGAGATTTGAAGATAGTTCCTTGTATTCTAAGATTTTCCAAAACAAAGAATTGGATTTCAAACCCTGAGTCAGTGCAGAGGAGCAAAGTGTATTACTTCTTGTGCATGATTAACTATATGCTGCAGACTGTCAATGTGACTTCAACGTTCACGTTCAGGCTTAAAGAGCTAATAAAGGAGTTTAAGCCCAAATTAAGCGCAATGGGCTTCCCTGAAAAGTGGGAGGAAGAAAAAATTTGGCAATAATGCAGAAAAAATTGGAGAAAGAAAAAATAATGTCTATCTTTGCGCAACAAAATCGGTAACCCTACGTTATAAAGATAACAAGCCTCTCAGGCGCGCCTTTGGCAGCATACTTGAGGGGCGTTCTTTATTTATTGCGGCCTCGGGAAGGCCGCAGCCCCAGAGGCGATGCCGGAAGATATTTGGCCAACTGACAATTAATGAGTATATTTGCATTATTATGGCAAAGGAAACTCTAATCCAGCATACCACAGCTGATTATGGCGTTGCTGTTCAGTCAATAAAGGAAGCAATCCTCCGCAGTCAGTATCAGGCAGCGAAGTTAGTTAACCGTGAAATGCTATCACTATATTATGGGATTGGCCGATACATTTCAGCAAATTCTCGGGAAGGCTTCTGGGGTACTGGGGCAATTAAAACAATATCAGAGAGACTCCGTAAGGAACTCCCGGGGCTAAAAGGCTTTTCAGAGAGTAGCCTGAAAAATATGAGAATGTTTTATGAAGAGTGGTCTCCTGTTCTGGAATCAGCGGATACTGCTTCATCTATTTCGCCAATCATGATTGGCGAAATAGAAACAACATCACTTCTCTTACCTAAATCGACAATCACGACTGACGATTTAAGACTGTTTGGTAGTCTTAGTTTTACGCATCACATTAGAATCCTTAATGGGGAAAAAGATGTAGCCAAAAGGTGGAAGTACATTAAACTGACTCTCGAGAACAAATGGGACTCTCGTTACCTCCAACAACAGATAAAGAATCGTGCTGCTGATCATTATGGCGCTATGCCTTCAAACTTTGGCGTAACAATCAAGGATAGCCGCGATGCCATTAAAGCTCTGAATATGTTCAAAGACGAATATATGCTTGATTTTATCAATACTGAGGAAATCGGCCTTCGTGACCTTGCTGACATAGATGAGCGAGTAGTGGAAAAGGAGATAATCCACAACATCAAGAAGTTCATTATGACTTTCGGTCATGACTTCGCTTTTGTAGGCAACCAATATCATCTGGAAGCTTTCTCTGAGGATTTCTTCCCAGATTTATTATTTTTCAACAGAGAATTGAATTGCCTTGTAGTAGTGGAGCTTAAGACCGGGAACTTCAAGCCCGGCTATCTTGCTCAGCTTATGACATATTTACGTATTTTGGATGACAAAGTGAGAAAGCCTCACGAAAATCCATCTATCGGTATCGTGCTATGTAAGACTGCCAATAAGGACTTCGTAGAGTATGTGATACAGGATTATGCCAAGCCTATGGGGGTAGCCACATATCGACTCAGCGAGGACATGCCGGAGAAATTGCGTGATGCTCTGCCTGATGTTGAAGAACTAAAGAAACTGCTTTGATTTTCGTTATCAGATAATTGCGACCTCTCCGAGGCCGCTGGTGGGGGAGGGGGTCGGTTCCCCAGGTTCCGTCGGCTTCGCCTCCTCCACCAGGGGCTGTCGACGATCGCTGACTCTCCGAGCTGACTGCGGGGGCGCAGCAGGCCGCGACAGCCTACACAATTATTGCTAAATCCTAATTCCCTCCTTAACCTCCCATTATTGGGCGCTGCAGTGCGGCGGTCACCTCGTATTATCTTAGTTTAATGCGAAACAATCACGGGTTCAAGGATTTCCAATTCCAACGCCTGCTCTATTTTCGATATAGTTTCAATTGAAAGATTCTCCGTCCCCTTTAATACACGTGAAATGTATTGTTGCGAGCATCCCATGCGTTCAGCAACCGATTTTTGAGTCAATCCAAGCTCCTCCATCTTGTCAAGCATCATAATTGCGATGCGTTGAGAATATCTCAGCCACGTGTTGTTAACATTGCGCCATTCAGCTTTCTCCCGCCACTTCGACGGTGAGCTGCTTCTGTGTGCATCCAGTTTTGATAGAATTTCTTCTCGAGTTTTCATGTGTTCCTCCTTTATTAGCTAAGTTCGCTTAGATAGTCATTAAATGAATTAAAATCTGCAATATCATTATCA
>CAMWOD010000161.1 GCA_947175715.1 uncultured Porphyromonadaceae bacterium | reverse complement strand
CTATTGCGCCGCGGAGATTCTTCCCGCGCCATGAGCCGTTGCCCAGAAAGTGTAGGCCCCGGCGCGGCTGTGTGAGTTCGGGCTTGGGGTACATGTCCCAGTCAAGGCCGTTGTGTACCCATGCGGTGCAGCCGTGGCGGTGGGCATGGTCGGCCGATACGAATACTGCGTTTGGGTCGATTTTGTCAGCTGGAATACCATTGCCGTGTATTGTGACGATATGGGGCTTGGGGGTGCTGGTTGGCAGCACGGAGTTGTTGAAATGTATTATGTCGACATCGTGTGGCACGTCGATGGGGCTATCGGGTGTAGAGGGTAGCGGTATCACCGATGCGAATGGTGATGATGAACCTTGACGGGCGCAGAAGGTGACTCGATGGCCCATCAATGTGAGCGCACGCCCCAAGGAATATGCCACTCGCTCGGTGCCACCGTAGCGTATGGCCGGGAGCACGGAGTTTATCACTATTAACACATGCATGGTGAACTCGTTGAGAAATAAAGCGTTGTGTAATTATAATTAATTTAAAATTGTACTATTATGAGCGATGTATTAAGCTATGATGAGCGCAAGGAGCTGCCCGACTCGGTATTTGGGCTGCCTGAGCGCAGGGAGTACCCGATGCCCGACGCCGCACATGTGCGAGCTGCCGAGGCCTACTTCCGCTACTGCCCCGATGACTTGAAACCCAAGCTGGCCAAGGCCATCCTGGCGCGTGCCAAGGAGTATGGCGTAGAGGTGAAGAGCCCTGCAGTGTTGAGCTACGCTAACGAGTAGCGTCCTTATCGCCACGTGTGCTGAAGCGCCATGCGGCTATGGGGGCCTTGTGCAGGTTGTCGACACGCGGGCTGTTTTCGAGCCACACCAGCTCAAAGCGGTATTGTGGCAATGAGTCGCGCATCGGCTGCAGCTTGTCGACGGTTCCCACTACTATCCCTTCTGAGGGCTTGTCGTGCTCAATCAAGCGCATGCGGTCGTCAAGATAATAGTTGAGTTCGTATAAGCGGTCGGTCATTGAGTAAATGTATTTTTCTCGTGGGAACGACTGCTCAAGCGACTCGGCCACCGGGCGCATACACTTGGGATTGAGTATTATGGGGCCGAATACGCCACCTACACTCCAGTATATTATCACTGTGGTGATAAGGCTCATGCCCAGAGCTTGACGCGGCGACGGGCGTTGGCATTCGGCCAATGTGGCGACTCCGGCTGCGGCCAATAGCATTATCAATGCCAATTGCCACCATTCGATTTCGGAGTTATAGATAGTTTCGAGAATGCCACGTACCCCTTCGGGCATTTGTGGCAACAAGTCGAGCATCACTATGGCAAGAAGCAGGGGCGCTATTATGGCCAAGATGCCTATAAAGCATGCGTAGATCTTGATAGCCCGGCCACGGCCTGTGCAAAGTCGGCGCATGTACTTGGCCATACCCCATGCCAGGAAGGGGTATAGGGGCAGGATATACACCCCGCGCTTGCTGTCGGGAATCATATAAAATGCCAGGGTGAGCACTATGGCCAGGAGTGACACCTGGTCAAGGGCTTCAAGAGAGCAATACCATCGTTTAAGGCGTACCCACCAATCGCTCTTGTTGAAGTGAGACTTGCCGCTCCACACCACCGGTATGCCTATCAGGGCAAGGAGTGTGTAGGGTAAAAACCCTGCGGCGAGCATGGGGAAATAGTACCACCAGGGGTTGGAGTGCGACGAATAGCTCATGGTGCCGGTGAAGCGCCCGAAATTCTCCTCGATCATCAGGCGAGTGAACTCGTCACCTCCGCGGCTCATGGCTTCCACCCACCACCATGCGTAGGGGGCGAGCGCAAGCAGTGCGCACACTGCCATTGTGGCGGTGAGGGGCCAGAAGCGGTCGCCTCGGGTGAGTCGCCACACCCACATTATCATCGACGGCAGTATGATGCCCACCGGACCCTTGGTGAGGGTGGCCAGTGCCATCATCACCGTTGCGCCTATCAGGTAGCTCCAGCGGCGAGTGTCGTAATAAAGATAGTAGAAGTAAATGGCGCATACTATAAAGGCTGTGAGCACCATGTCGACACGGCAGCTTGTGGCGGCTCGCTCTACCTCAAATGCTGTAAAAGTGATTACGGCCATCGCCATTGGGAGCGCTGACTGGCGGCGACCGCGGCTGGACACCGAGAATCCCATCATCACCATGCACACGCAGGCTATGGCCGATGGGATGCGCGAAATAAATTCGGTGACATGCCCTCCGTTGAGCTGCGACACTATAGCTATGAGCCATGCCAGCATCGGTGGCTTGAAGGGAATATCGGCGCCATAGTTGATCGGGAGCAGCCATTCCCCCTGACTTAGCATGGTCACGGCCACGATGGCCTCGCGAGGCTCACCCTTGGTGTTGTAGAGCGTGGTGCCCAAAAACGCGATGAGGGTTACCGACACTACGCCCAGCAGTATGAGCCAGTTGGACTGATAGCTTGAGAGGATTTTTTTCATCGTCGTGCTATTTGATTTCAGTGTTTGGGGCAAAGATACGGAAATCGCCCAGTTCGGCCAAACAGCGCACCAGCCTACCTGCGGCCTCGGGTTCGTGGCACTCGGCGGCTACGTATCCGCTGCGGCCGTTACCATAGTCGGGCCATGTGATTTCTATGCGTCCTATGGCAATCTTTACTGTCATGTCAATTGTGCCCCAATGGGCGTTGATGTCGGCAGTCACGGCGGTTAGATCGTCGGTGGTGATGGGGTAGAAGCGGCAACCCGCTGATTGGGCCGACTTGGCGCGGAGGGGCGACGCGGCGAGCGCCACGCGGCATCCAACCGAGCGAAGCTCGCGCGCAATGCATTCGGCCGTCAGTGGTGAGTCGCCGCCGTCGACTATTAGTACCGTAAGTGGCGTAAATGGCACTTGTACATGCCCTGGCCGCAGATAAGATGGCGCTGCCGAGCGGCGTGCCGTCTTGGTCGGACCGTTGCGGCGGTAATCCTCCATCTTTTTGCCTAAATAATCGTCAGCCATAGCGTATCTGAATTTCCCGCAAAATTACTAAAAATCCCCAATCTCACCCCAATAATGAAGTGATGGAAAAAAAGCAAGATGCCATTAAAATTTGGTTAAGTTAAATTTTATACTCATCTTTGTAGTGACAAAAAGTGCCGCATGCGGCAATAATTATCAATAGAGATGATAATAGAACGAAACTCATACCTGAAAAAACTTATTTCTAAACGACATGACGGAAAAATAAAGATAGTCACTGGTATTCGTCGTTGTGGTAAATCTTTCCTGCTCTCAACCATTTATGCAAACTGGCTTAGGGAACAGGGCGTGGACGATGCGCATATAATTAACATCAATCTTGAAGATAGGCGCAACAAACTCTTACGTGATCCAGATGCATTGCTCGCCTTCATAGACTCGAAGTTGATGGATGATAAGGTCCATTATATTATGATTGATGAAATTCAGTTGGTTCCTGAGTTTGAAGACGTACTGAACAGCTATCTTGATATGCCGAATGCCGATGTATATGTAACGGGTAGTAATGCAAAATTCCTTTCAAAACAAGTACGCACGGAATTTGCTGGTCGTGGGGAGGAGGTGAAACTGTATCCGTTGACCTTCAAGGAATATGTAACAGTTGCCGATAAAGGTCAACCAAAAGGGGATATCCTTAAGGAATATATGATTTATGGAGGTCTGCCTCAAGTTGTGCTGAAAGATACACATGAAGAAAAGGTAGAAGTTCTTCACGCTCTATTCGAAAACACCTATATAAATGACATAGTAACAAGATATAAGATACGCAATACAGAGATTCTTGATGAGCTACTCAACATATTGGCTTCTTCAATTGGGGGCTTAACTAATGCTACCAAACTCGCTAATACGTTTGTAAGCGCTAAGCATGAGCAAGTCAGCAGAAATACTATCGTAAAATATTTGGAATATATATGTGATTCTTTCCTAATGGAAAAGGCAAGTCGATAT
>CAMWOD010000160.1 GCA_947175715.1 uncultured Porphyromonadaceae bacterium | reverse complement strand
ATGCCGTTGTGCTTGCCACCGGCGGTTATGGCCGTGCTTTCTTCCTTTCGACCAACGCTATGGGCTGCAACGGCTCGGCTGCTGTTCAGGCTTTCAAGAAAGGCGCTTATCTGGCCAACCTTGCATTCACTCAGATTCACCCCACCTGTATTCCCGTTCACGGCGAGGATCAGTCGAAGCTCACCCTCATGAGCGAGTCGCTACGTAACGACGGTCGTATCTGGGTGCCCAAGAAGAAAGAGGATGCCGAAGCCATCCGCGCCGGCAAGAAGAAACCTACCGATATACCCGACGAAGACCGCGACTTCTATCTGGAGCGCCGCTATCCGGCTTTCGGTAACCTGTGCCCCCGCGACATCGCATCACGCGCCGCCAAGGAGCGCTGCGACGCCGGCTATGGCGTAGGTACCGGCAACGCCGTATATCTCGACTTCAAGTACGCTATCGACCGTCTTGGCGAGGATGTGGTACGCGACCGCTACGGCAACCTCTTCGACATGTACGAGATGATCTCGGACGACAACCCCTACCACACCCCCATGATGATATTCCCCGCAAGCCACTACACTATGGGTGGTATCTGGGTTGACTACGAGCTGCAGACCTCAATCAAGGGTCTCTTCGCCATCGGCGAGTGCAACTTCTCTGACCACGGCGCCAACCGCCTCGGTGCATCAGCCCTGATGCAGGGATTGGCCGACGGTTACTTCGTGCTCCCCTACACCATGCAGAACTATCTGAGCGACCAGATCAAGGTGCCTCATTTCAAAACCGACACAAAGGAATTTGACGAGGCCGAGAAGAACGTACGCGACCGCATAGCACGCCTGATGGCTATCAAGGGCACCAAGTCGCCCGATCAGATCCACAAGCGCCTGGGTCACATCATGTGGGACCTCGTGGGCATGGGTCGCACACTGCAGAGCCTTGTGAAAGCCATCGACCAGCTCGAGGAAGTGAAGAAGGAATTCTACACCGATCTGCGTATCGTAGGTAGCGCCGACGACCTCAACACCGAGCTCGAAAAAGCCCTGCGCCTCGAAGACTTCCTGACCATGGCCAAGATGATGGCTATCGACGCCCTGCACCGCAATGAGTCGTGTGGCGCTCACTTCCGCGAAGAGTACCAGACCCCCGACGGCGAGGCTCTGCGCAACGACAAGGAATATATGTACGTATCGTGCTGGAAATACACCGGCGACAATGAGAAGCCCGTGCTGCTCAAAGAGCCCCTCAAATATGAGGCAATCCAAGTACAGACCCGTAACTACAAGTCATAACCCGACGTCAAAACAGTAAAAAGTAAAAACAATGGAACATAATATAAGCGTAAATCTGAAAATTTGGCGTCAACGCAGTCCCAAAGAGCCCGGACAGTTCGTCGAATATCACGTAGACAATGTATCCACAGGCAGCTCATTCCTCGAGATGCTCGACATGCTCAACCAGCAGCTGGTCGACAAGGGTGAGGAGCCAGTGGTGTTTGACAACGACTGCCGCGAGGGTATCTGCGGTATGTGTTCGCTTTATATCAACGGTCACCCCCACGGCCCCGTGCAGGGTATCACCACTTGCCAGCTGCACATGCGTAAATTCAACGATGGCGACACCATCACCATCGAGCCCTGGCGCTCAGCAGCCTTCCCCGTGATCCGCGACCTTATGGTAAACCGTAACGCCTTCGACCAGATACAGCAGGCCGGCGGCTACGTGTCGTTCAACTGCGGTGGTGCCCAGGATGCCAATGCCACACCTATCTCCAAGGAAATCGCCGACGAGGCCATGGACTCGGCCACATGTATCGGCTGCGGCGCCTGCGTGGCAGCCTGCAAGAATGGCTCGGCTATGCTCTTCGTCAGCGCCAAGGTGAGTCAGTTTGCCCTCCTGCCCCAGGGTCAGGTAGAGCGTGCCCGCCGCGCCCGCGCCATGGTGGCCAAGATGGACGAGCTGGGATTTGGCAACTGCACCAACACCGGTGCTTGCGCCGCCGAGTGCCCCAAGAACATCTCACTTAGCAACATCGCACGCCTCAACCGCGAGTTCATCGCGGCCAAGTGCAAGGAATAAATTCCTCCCCCATAATCAAAATCGCAAGCAGGCTGCCCCGGTTGGAGCAGCCTGCTTTATTTATCATTGTTTTAGTTATATTATTTATAATTAGGCAATTATATTTAGTTTTATCGCAAATTTTGATAGATTGCGATAAATTGCGATATGTCGTCAATTACTCCATGAGCTTGCGGTAGCGGCGGCGCGGGGGCTCCTTGCCATCGTTGTGGTCGCGCTTGAACTGCTCGTAGTCGCTGTATGAGCCTTCGTAGAACACTACCTTGCCATCACCCTCAAACGAAAGGATATGAGTGCAAATACGGTCGAGGAACCAACGGTCGTGGCTCACTACCACAGCGCATCCGGCGAAGTCGTCGAGACCTTCCTCGAGGGCGCGCAGCGTATTTACGTCGATATCGTTGGTGGGCTCATCGAGCAGCAGCACGTTGCCCTCTTCCTTCAAGGCCATGGCCAGATGCAGGCGGTTGCGCTCACCACCCGAGAGCACGCCGATTTTCTTCTCCTGGTCGGCTCCGGTGAAGTTGAAGCGCGACAAGTAGGCGCGGGCATTGACATCGCGGCCTCCCATACGGAATGACTCCACACCTTGCGAGATAACCTCATATACCGACTTTTCGGGCACGAGGTCGTGGTGGGTCTGGTCGACGTAGGCTATCTTCACGGTTTCGCCCACGTCGAATGTGCCCGCATCGGCCTTCTCCTGCCCCATAATAAGGCGGAAAAGTGTGGTCTTGCCGGCACCGTTGGGACCTATCACGCCTACAATGCCGTTGGGGGGAAGCACGAAGTCAAGATTGTCGAAAAGCTGCTTTTTGCCGAAGGCCTTCGACAACCCCTTGGCCTCAATCACCTTATTGCCGAGTCGAGGACCGTTGGGTATGAAAATTTCGAGGCGTTCCTCACGCTGCTTCTGATCCTCGTTGAGCAGGCGGTCGTAGGAGTTAAGACGGGCCTTACCCTTGGCTTGACGCGCCTTGGGGGCCATGCGCACCCATTCGAGCTCGCGTTCAAGGGTCTTACGGCGTTTTGATGCCTGTTTCTCTTCCTGTGCCATGCGCTTGGTCTTCTGGTTGAGCCACGATGAGTAGTTGCCCTGCCAGGGTATACCCTCGCCGCGGTCGAGCTCAAGAATCCATCCTGCCACATGATCGAGGAAGTATCGGTCGTGGGTGATGGCGATTACAGTACCGGGGTATTGGTTGAGATGCTGCTCGAGCCAGTCGATCGACTCGGCGTCGAGGTGGTTGGTGGGCTCGTCGAGAAGCAGCACATCGGGCTGCTGTAGCAGCAGTCGGCACAGGGCCACACGACGGCGCTCACCACCCGAGAGGGTCTTGACAGGCTGATCGTCGGGTGGGCACTGCAGAGCGTCCATAGCGCGCTCGAGCTTCGAATCGATGTTCCATGCGTCGGCGGCATCGAGAGCGTCCTGGAGCTCGGCCTGACGCGCTATAAGGGCATCCATCTTGTCGGGGTTCTCAAGCACATCGGGATCGGCAAAGGCTTCGTTGACTTTGTCAAACTCGGCCAAGAGGTCCATGATAGGTTGCACACCTTCGCGCACTACCTCGATCACGGTCTTGTCGGGGTCGAGCTGCGGATCCTGCTCAAGGTATCCCACTGTATAGCCTGGCGCAAACACCACTTGTCCCTGATATTGCGTGTCGATGCCGGCAATAATTTTCAACAGTGATGATTTACCCGATCCGTTGAGACCGATTATACCGATTTTAGCACCGTAGAAGAACGACAGATATATGTTCTTCAACACTTGTTTTTGGGGAGGGTAGGTCTTAGAGACTCCTACCATCGAGAAAATAATTTTTTTATCGTCAGCCACGTGAGTTGGTTGGTTTATTAGTTTATATGTTTAATTGTTTATTTATTTAGTAGTGGATTTTTTCAACTTTTTCTTGGAGAGGGCGATGTAGATGAA
>CAMWOD010000159.1 GCA_947175715.1 uncultured Porphyromonadaceae bacterium | reverse complement strand
GTCTTGGGGTATTGTTCCTGAGTTTCGAGAACATACTCACGTTTGTGCCAGTTGTTACCGGCTTTTGAGGTTCCTGAAATCTCTGGTAAAGCACGGATTATACGTCCTGTAATTTCCATAATCTATTTAAAGTTTTAAGTAATACTCTTTTTAACGTATTATTTTGACAATCTGTGTTCCGCCATCGGCATAGGTGATACATGCCACGTATACGCCGCGGGCAAGGTCGCCACATTCTACGGCCACACTATTGGAGTTGGCCATCACGTTAATAGCGTGAGATCCGTTGATGCCATAGATATCAACACTCTTGATAGTGCGTTGAGGCGACTCAACGGCGAGGCGATAGTGGCTATATGTGATGATCGAGGGAGTTTCTCCTATATAATCTACGCCTGTATTGGTGGCCAAGGTGGGATCACTCTCATAGTAGCCGTGGTCGAAAGCTGTTACGGCAAATTTCAAGTCGGGGTTTTCGCTCGAATATTCAAGCTTGTTATCATTGACCTTCCAGGCCGCAACCTTTTCGGGGTTCTCAATATCTACAGTAGAACCATCGGCAAGGTAAACACTATAGTAGCGTACACGATCGGCCTCAGGGTTGGCATCCCAAGTGATCACGTACTTACCATCAACGTACTCTTGATTCACGTTGGCAGGAGCAGTAGGTTTTGTCTGACCAAGTGTAGTGATGGGAGGGATATGTGCGGGATATTTGTAGTAATTATCGCAAAGCTCATTGTAAAGCTGCTGCACCCTGGCGTTTGAGCCTATCACATGCTGCACACGGAAGAAGCATGCGCCCGAAGCTCCCTCGCGATTGCGTATCTTTTCTATCTGATCGTAGACAACCGATGGATCCCAATCGTTGGAGTCGGTCATCTTGTAAGGAGCAAGCCCCACAACGAATGTGTGTCCATCGAGTTCGTTAACCCAAGTACCCATGTTGGGGGAGAATCCATATCGCTCATTCCAGTACATCTGAGGTATCACGATATCCATGTGGCCCGAAGTAGCCCATTGCACGGCATCCTGATATACCGAACCGTAAGCAGTAGTGTTGCCATAACCGGGAAGATTCTTGTATGTGCCGAAGGGGGCGCATCCTACTTTCACATCGGGACGCACACTCTTGGCCATGTCATAGAAATCGGCTATAAAGGTGTTAATGTTCCAGCGACGCCAATCTTCGATGTTATCGATATGTTCGGGATTGTACTTTTCCTGAGAGAAGTAGCTGGCATCAGTTGAAAATCCATCATTGCCTGGATAACGGGTATAGTCGAAGTTTACGCCATCGAAATCGTAGTTGGTGAGCAATTCGCGATAAAGCTCCACAAGGTATTCGCGCACCTCGGGCTCAGCAGGGTCAAGATAATATGCTCCGTTGTAAAGACGGCACCATTCCGGGTGCTCTTTGGTCACGTGCTTCACAGGATTGTTGTCGTAATAAGAAGCTTCACCTGCAGTACCTACACGGTAGGTCACAATCCATGCATGGCATTCCATGCCACGTTTATGACACTCATCGATCACAAACTGGCTTACATCGTATGACAAGCCATTGGCGCCGTAACCAGTGATATAGCGCATTGCCGGCTGTATATTGGACTTCCAGGCCACGTCGCCCTTGGCTTGCACCTGGAAAAGGATAGTATTGAAATTGGCTCGCTCGAGCTTGTCGAGCATGTCGGTAAGCTCACGTTTCTGCTTAGATACATTATATGTCGATGGCCAGTCAAGGGCTCCATTTGTAGTGAGCCATGCTGCACGCACTTCACTCTTAGGTGTGATTTGCGCACTTGCCATAAGCGTTGAGGTTAATAGCGCAAGTGCAAATAGTTGTTTTTTCATGATTGCAATTAAAATATGACGATGTATTGGTTACGGCAAAGTTAAACTTATTTCGCTTCTCTCACAACTCTATACACCATAAAATATCAACATCGATCAAAAGTCATGGTATTTGCACAGTCGATTATGGGATCCAAAGCATAAGCGGGCCACAATGTCGTGACATTGTGGCCCGCAGCGATAGTTACGATGATGATGAGTTATCTTAATGTGTCAAGCACCTTAGTGTTAACCTGATAGGGATACCGCTCGCGCAGTGAGGCTACCCATTCTTGCTCGAGTTGAGCCTGGTAATCGGTAGTTACCTGCCCTCTTACGTCGGATGCTTCCTCGGGAGCCGCAATGATAGCGCCTCCCCAAGCGAAGTAGTTGGTCCAGCGGCCTGTGGGCTCAGGCTTGGCTGCGCCGAATGCAGCGGCGTCGACTATAGCGTTATCGCCCTGAGCTGCTATCACTTTCTCCACTTTAACATCGCGTCCGAACTGCTGCTTGAGTTCTTCACTCAGCTTAGAAGGCTCGATAGTATGCTCAGCCATATAAGCCTTAACGGCGTTTTCAACAGAGTCATTGGGTGTGAACACCATATAGCCTTTGTATTTGGGCTTCTCCCATTTGTATTTATCACGGTTGGCCTGGAAGAATTTCTCGAGTCCTTCTTTGTCCTTTGATGCTTTCTCCCATACATTGCGGTTGCTCACCTCAAAAAGGAGCATACCGTCGCGATACTCGTTGATGAGGAAGCCATATTCAGGATATTCAAGTGCGAGATTCTCGCGCTCCGCATCAATGTAGCTTCGTCCATTGTGCGGTTTACGGCATCAACGATATACATGTGTGCGCTTTCAGTCTTGACGGGAACAGTCACTTTCACAAGGTCGATGCACTCGGCAATTGTGTGATTACGCTTGTTGACCGAGAAAACCACGGTGTTGTCGGTGCGCAGACGATCTACCAATGTAGAGTCAAGCTGTCCGCCATTAGCCGCAACCATGCTCATCACCTTGTCGATACCTTTTTTGTTTACCGATGATTTATATTGCTTCTTGAGACGTTCGAGACATGATTTCACAGGCATCGCACCACGTTCGTCTCCATTGATCGCTCTGGTAAGATCGGCCTTGCAGTCGTCTAAGGAGGCGATTCCCTTACCTTCGAGGCGCTTAACAATATGCCAGCCGTAAGAGGTGGCAAAAGGCTTGCTCATCTCACCGTCGGCGAGAGCAAATGAGACTTCTTCAAACTCAGGTACCATACGACCTGCCCCGAATGAGGGTAGACGGCCGCCATTTCTTGCCGAACCGGGATCTTCACTCTCAGCCTTAGCCAACTCATCAAAATCGGCACCGTTGAGTAGCAAATTGTAGATAGAATCAATAGCTACCTTCTGCTCGGGAGAGTTATCTACATTGTTTCCTCGGGGGAAAAGTTTGAGTATATGTTGCACTGACACCTCGCCTCGCGAAGGACGGCGGTCAATCACCTTGACAATATGGTGGCCGAACTCAGTGTCAATAATTTGTGACACTTCACCCACAGGGGTGTTGTAAGCAGCCACTTCAAAAGCGTAGGGATACTGATTGGCAGTCATCCAGCCCATGTGACCTTTGTTGTGCTTTACGCCAGGATCAACTGAGTTGGCCATCGCTATCTCGGCCCAGTCGGCACCGTTGACAAGCAGTGTGCGCAGTGAGTCAAGCTTGTGGTGCATTACCTTGGTTTCTTCGTGGTTGTGACCACGGGGAAGCATCAGGTGCATCACATCAATATCATAGCCCATTCGTGCATAGGCCTCTTGAAGCAGATTGTTAAATACCACCGAATCATACAGATATGGTGCTGACAACTGACGGCGGTAGCTGTTTAGCTCCTTTATGAATGCCTCGGTTGTGTCAATACGTGCAGCCTCAGCATCGGCCACTTTGAGTTTATAGTTGACAAACATATCAACATACTCGTCAAGTGGTTGTTGCTGGCTTTGCTGGTCATTATTCTTGTTGTAAAGATACTGAAACTCACTCAGCTTCACATCTTTCCCATTGACAGTCATCATCACAGGATCATCAGCTTTCTTGGCCCATACCGAGGTGAGCACCATTGCTGCAAGCGCTGTGAACAAGATTGGTCTTCTCATCATCGTAAGATTAAAATATTCAATTTCAGCCTATAGAAG
>CAMWOD010000158.1 GCA_947175715.1 uncultured Porphyromonadaceae bacterium | reverse complement strand
TTGCCGCTGATGATCGCCGAGATCATCTTCAAGAGCTCGCCACGCATCTCAACGCTATACTTTCCGCCAAAAGCTATAACACCCCTATTTCGCATATCCAGCCTATGATAGTAGGTGACGCTAAGCGTGCCTTGTCGCTGGCAGCAAAACTTCGCGACAATGATATCATAGCACTTCCTATCCGAGTGCCTACTGTCCCTCCAGGTACCGAACGTATACGCTTCTCCCTTAGCGCCGCCCTTTCACACAGCGATCTTGACAAATTACAGGCTTCACTATGAAACAGTGTTGGATTACTCATAACAATAACAAACGCCTTATTGTCTTATTTCTGGGTTGGGGAGCTGATGAAAAAGCCTTTGAGGGGCTATCGCGTCCAGGATATGATATTCTTGCGCTATGGGATTATAGAGATGAATCACTCGCACTACCTACTGAACATTATTGTGAAGTAGTTGTGATAGCATGGTCTTTCGGGGTAATGGAAGCCTCCCGGCTACTTGGCAATAACATGCCTTCAAATGTTACGCTCCTCTTAGCCGTAAATGGCACAGAACAACCCGTTGATAACAACTTTGGAATACCGAAAGATATATGCGAAGGCACTCTCGCAAATTTAAGCGAACGTAATCTACGCAAGTTTTATAGACGCATGTTTACGTCGAAAGAGGCTTGGGATGCTTATAGTGCCAATCTACCGCAACGCAATCTGGATGAGCTGACCGATGAATTACGTTTACTGTATGAACGTGCACAAGAACCGACTGCTCACCTACAATGGACATTGGCTTATTTAAGTGATGCTGATGCAATATTTCCCGCTAAAAATCAGCAGAATTATTGGTCGAAAATGCAGATTCCTTATATGCAAATTCAGTCAGGGCATTTCCCCGATTGGCAAGCGCTAATAGACCAAAACGTAGTCGACAAGGAATATGTAGCACATCGGTTTGACACAGCAGCCGATAGTTATGATGCCGAAGCTGAATTACAATGTAAGATTGCATTAAATTTATGGCAACTTACTCGTGAGAATCTAAAGCAGAACTCTCTGGTAAATGTGCTTGAGATAGGATGTGGGTCTGGAATGTTGACGCATGATTACCTTGCTGATATTACTCCAGCAGAGCTATGGTTATGGGATATATCTCCACGCCATAGCAGTTTATTGAAAGGTAAATACAACGAAAATCTCAACATACACTTCAAGCAATGCGATGCTGAGATTGAATTACGAAACATCAAGCCCGACAGTCTTGATTTGATTATAAGTTCGTCAACTATTCAATGGTTTCACTCACCTGGAGGCTTTCTACGCAATGCGGCAAAATCTTTACGAAAAGGTGGTGTCTTGGCATTCTCTACTTTTGGTCCACTGATGTGCACCGAGTTGAATGACGCGGGTATATCTACGCGCCACTATTATAATGCCGAATCACCAGTTTGGCGCACTGCAACATCTGATTTGGAGTTAATAAGATGCGAAAACAGCATACTGTCAAAACGTTTCGACACACCGGCCGACGTTTTCCGTCACATGCGCCGCTCAGGTGTGAATGCATTGCGACGAACACCCATCAGTACGACTGAAATGCGTAGAGCAATTGACAGCTATCCCGTTGATTGTTATGGAAATGCAACACTCACATTCAATCCACTCTATTTCATATATCGAAAAAAATGAGCGAAACTATATTTATATCAGGCATCGATACGGATGCCGGCAAGAGCTATGTAACCGGGTGGTTGGCAAAGCAATATATGGATCAAGGCCTATCTGTAATCACCGAGAAGCCTATCCAGACTGGCAATCATGAGTTCTCGGAAGATATAGAGGTTCATCGCCGTATCATGGGAATAGGTATGCAGCCGGTTGACATTGAACATACGACCGCTCCAATCATTTTCAGCTACCCTGCATCTCCTCATCTGGCAGCGAAAATTGATGGTCAGTCAGTAGATTTATCGCTTATTGACGATGCTACCAAACGACTTGAATCACTCTACGATATAGTGCTGATTGAGGGCGCCGGCGGATTGATGGTGCCCCTTACCGATGATATGCTCACCATCGAATATCCGCTTACTCGGCATCTCCCAGTGGTACTTGTTACCAATGGTAGACTGGGGTCTATAAATCACACCATTTTATCACTCGAGGCGCTACAAACAAGAGGTATGCAGCTGCATTCGCTCCTATACAACACTCATTTCGACAATGACAAGGTTATTGCCACCGACACCCGTGAATTTCTAAAGAAATATTTGGCAAAAAATTGGCCCGGCGTTGAGATGATTCTCGTGCCGAGCCTTGATATTTAAATAGTCAGTTATGGATTATCATTTGCGATACTGAGGCATAAGCGGTACAGGGTATTTAGAGAAGAGCACTTCCACGGCCTGTGCGATCGCTTCAAGATTGCGATATTGTGATGGTCCCGAGCCTCCATTGTTGATGATGGTGGCAACCGACGATGAATAGAGGGGTACCTTTTCATTAATATTGACCATATCCATTGTCAGCACACCTTCTTTGTATATGCCGGTAATGACTTGTGCATTAGCACAGTAATTTGTCCAGTAATTGTATCGAGGATACATCCAATATGGATAATACGGACCATTGTAGGGCATATATCCTGGTGGTAAAGCAGGCTCGGTTGAGATCTCACGCTGTGTAGTCACGGCAATGTTGATAAGTAGCGGTGAAGTAGGGCTTTCAGTATATCCGCGCTCTACCATTTGCTCGCGTATAGCAGCTGCGATGTTGTAATATGTCACCATTTCCATCCCGGGAGGAAGTTTTCCCTCCTCTGGGGTAACAATACGGAATGTTTTGTACGATGCTAAGTCGGCATTGTTGTACACCTCTGAATTTACCAATTGATATGGGCTACAGGATGATAACAGCGCCACAAGTGCGATGATGGGAAGAAATCGTTTCATAGCTTCGATATGTTAGTTAAGTTGAAACTGTTTTATTAACCAACAATCTATTAGCTACAATAGTTCAGCCAAGATCAACTACCGTTATGCCCGCTCCGCCAAACTGCACGTGTTCATCGCGATAGCCCTGCACCCCTGGTACGGTGTCGAGATACTGGCGTATCACCTGGCGCAATACCCCAGTGCCAGTACCATGCAGTATGCGTACTCGCTTGGCGCTGAACTGCAACGCATCATCAATGAAATAAGTGATAGCTTGTATGGCCTCATCAGCTCTCATGCCACGCACATCAATATCCTGCTTGAAATGGAGCTGGCGATCGCGCATCATATCAGTGGTAGCCGAGCTTACGAATGTTGATTTTTTTGCTAACGAAGGAATTGCAGCCATGGTGTGACGCAAACGGTTAACCTTTACGGTAGTTTTAATCATTCCAAATGCCACCACGGCTTCCTTTCCACTTATTTCAAGTACTTTGCCAGGCACACCTTCTCCATCAAGCTTAACTACGTCGCCCACTGCAATGGGAGTGTGTGTGGTCTGCGACTTAGGTTGCTGCTGTTTCTTATCTTTGGTTTTTGGTGCTTTTGACAATAGCGGATGATTGTCAGCCTTCTCCTTCCCTATTCTTTCCTTCTCTTTCTGAAGTTCTTGGCGAGCTTTCAAAGTCTTTTCTCGCTCAGCTTGCGCCTTTCTAATCTCTTGAATGGTACGCTCTACAGTGGAGTTGCTGCCTTCGATGATTTGCTGTGCCTGACGGCGGGCATCGTTGATGATTTCCCGGCGTTGTTCGTGCAAGGTAGATGCTTCCGACTCGTAACGTTCGAGCACTTGATCGAGTTTCTTCTCCTTCTGCTTTATCGCATCGCGTTTATTTTCCCAATAGCGTTTATCGCGAGCCACGTCAAGCAGATACTTGTCGAGGTTCACATAATCGCTTCCCACTATCTCAGCGGCATCGTCGATGATCTCGCGGGGTAATCCTATTTTCCTGGCTATCTCGATAGCGAACGAACTGCCTGCATGACCTATCGACAGGCGGAAAAGCGGCACCATCTGTTGACGGTCGTACAGCATCGA
>CAMWOD010000157.1 GCA_947175715.1 uncultured Porphyromonadaceae bacterium | reverse complement strand
ATATAGTAATCAACAAGCTTCAAAATCACATAAACCACCAATTACAATTTACAAGAGAAAATTCAATAAAATAATCTAATAATTAACCAATTAATTGAACAGTATGAAAAAAGTTCTTTTTGCACTCCCGCTTATGGCAGCCGCTCTGTGGAGCTGCTCAAGCGATGAGCCCACTACCCCAGCTCCCGGAACTGAAGGTGAAGTAAGCACCGGTGAGCCTAAGTACATGGCTATTACCCTTACCGCCGCTTCTCAATCTGCACCCATCAGCCGTGCCGATGCCGAGTATCAGGATGGTACCGAGCTCGAAAACGCTGTAGGTGTAGTAACTTTCTACTTCTACGATGAGAATGGCGTCGCTGCCGCAGTGAAAACTAATGGCGACCACTTCCTTCGTCCCGCCGAGTTCACCACCGGTCCCCGTGAAAATGAGAATGTTGAGGCTACCGTCAACACCGTGCTCGTAATCAGCACCAAAGCAGGCGACAAACTCCCCTCACAAATTGTTGCTGTGCTCAACGATGAGACTTTCTACTCGGATACTCATACTATTACTGACCTTCAGAACGTGCTTACCGAAGGCCGAAACAAAATCGAAGGTAAAGATTACTTCGTAATGACCAACTCGGTTTACTCGAAAGATGGCGTTAAGCAGATTGGTGTTTCAGTTGAGGGTTACCTTTACCCCACTGCAGCAGCTGCTCAGGCCAACCCTGTGACCATCTACGTAGAGCGTGCTCTTGCTAAAGTAACTGTAGAAAGCGGCATCACAACCTCGAAGACTCTCGAAGACGGTACCGTGATCTACCAGACCACCAAGAAAGATGCCACCACTAATACTGACATCACCACACAGTTCAACGGCAAAGATGTTTACGTTAAGTTCCTCGGCTGGAACGTGACCGCCCGACGCACCGAAGATCGCCTTGTTAAGGAAATCAACACCGCTTGGGTTCCCGGTTGGACTTGGAACACCGCCGACTATCACCGTTCATTCTGGGCTATCAACGCTCCTGTTACCGAAGGTGTCGAGCCCTACGAGTGGGGCACATTCAACAAGGCTGGCGACAAGTATCCAGCACTGAAGTACACCGACTTTACAGGTGAGAACGAGTGGGCCTACGTGAAGGAAAACGCCGGTATCAACGAAGAAGGTAACGACCCCACTACCCCCACCCAGGTAATCATCGCCGCTCAGCTCTGCGACGAGGATGGCAACGAAATGGAATTTGCTGAATGGGCAGCTGTGACAATGTCGTTCGACGACCTCCGCGCTGCTTACGCCAACGCTGCTCCTCTTTACTACGCTAATGGCACCGATGCCGACGGCAACACCGTCTTCACCAAGATTGGCGCTGATGACATCAAGCTCGCTACCGCTACCGAGCTCGGTCTCGCTTCACCTACCGTTGATGGCCGCTACAAAGTATACCCTACTCTCTCGGCTACCGGCGCTGCCAAGACCTGGTACAACCGCCCCAACTCAAAAGATGCTCCCGCTCTCACAGCCGAAGAAGTTCAGGCCACTCTCACTGGCCTCGGCGGTGCTAAGGCATGGAAAGGTGGTATGACTTACTACTACTTCGACATCAACCACCTCGGCCACGGCATCAACGGTGCTGCATTTGGCGACAAGGGTGTAGTACGTAACCACATCTACGCTGCCACTGTCACCTCACTGAGCGGTCTTGGTACTCCCGTCTACAACCCCGACGAGATCATCTATCCCGAGAAGCCCGAAGACGAATACCTCTACATCGCCGCCAACATCAAGATCCTGTCTTGGCGCGTCGTACGATTCAACACCAGCCTCGATTGGTAATCATCAATCGAAAATGAATAATGAATTGATCGCATAACATCTCAAATACAAGCCGGCCACGCCAACCGGTAACCACGATTGACGTGGCCGGCTTTTTTACCACCACTTTTTCACCCACGCACATCGCATCTGTGCGTAATAATGATGCGGAATAATACCGGACGTCAACGACCGTTGTTGATATCCCTCTTAATTCGACTTATACCGGAGGAACTGGCCTAAACCCAACCTCTGTCAACATATATAATCAGACATTAAATAGATGAATGGTATTACACATAAACTCAGCCGACTCACCCTGGTGTTCATGATGATAGGACTACTCTTGGGTATGGCATCGTGCGACAGCGTTATCTACGATAACGAGGGGGATTGCGATGTGACATACCGACTGGTGTTCCGCTACGACATGAATCTCAAATGGGCCGACGCTTTTGCCAACGAAGTAAAATCAGTGCATCTTTACGCATACGACACCGATGGCCACCTCGTGTGGGAAACCACCGACAAGGGTGAGCACCTCGCATCGCCCGGCTACTCAATCATGCTCAACCTGCCTCCCGGCACCTACAAGCTGATAGCATGGTGTGGCACTGACAATGATGCCCATCTCGATCCCGAACGCGATGAATCATTCACCGTGGCTCCCGCCGCTGTGGGCTCTCATCACGACGACCTGCTGTGCTCGCTCAACCGCATGGCCGACGACGAGCACCCCGCATATAGCGACCAACGTCTGTACTCACTCTTCCACGGCTCTATCGAAGTAACACTTCCCGACAGCCAGGACGGCGAAGACTATGTATACACCATGCCGCTGACCAAGGACACCAACCACGTGCGCATCATACTCCAGCACCTCTCGGGTGAGGATGTCGATGCCGGCGACTTCACTTTCCACATCGAAGATGCCAACGGACTGCTCGGTCACGACAACTCGCTACTCCAGGACGAAGAGATACGCTACCGTCCCTGGGCGCAGACCACTGCTACAGCCGGTGTTGGCAAACCCGATCTCGCTAATTCGCGCGGCATAGTGCAGGTGCGAGGCGCTATTGCCGACATGACCGTCAACCGACTGTCGCCCGCCCACAAAAAATCAATGATGCTCACCATCAAGAATAAGAGCGGCGAAACAGTAGCGCATGTGCCTGTGATCGACTACGCCCTGCTGGCCAAGAGCTACTATGAGGAAGCATACGGCCATAAAATGTCGGAGCAGGAGTTTCTCGACCGAGAGGACGAGTATACGCTGACTTTCTTCCTCGACGAAAACAATAAGTGGATATCGAGCCAGATTCTTATTCACTCTTGGGTGGTGGTGCTCCAAAACCACGATATTTAAAATGAAACGTCTTACATATACTGCCGTGGCTCTCATCGCACTATCAATGAGAGCCACGGCTGTTTCATATGAACTGCCGCTTCCCGCCATCCCCGACGATATGCCCCGAGCTGAGCGGCCCGACTTCGTGGTCAATCATTTCTGGGACTGTATCACCCCTGCTGACTCATCCCTAACCCGCGACCGGGAATTTATGGAGGGTAACGCCGTCAACTTCTTCTATCTGCTACCCTACGCCACTACACAGGGACGCACTGATGCCATTAGCCGTATATTACACACCATCTCAGCCGACAGCAAAGGCATCGCACTATATCAATCCCTCGCCGAGCAATATCTGGGCGACCCTGAATCGCCACTCTACAACGAAGACACTTACATCACATCGCTACAGCAACTCTTGTCATTACCAAGTCAGGAACCTGGCATAAAAATGAGAGCACAATTTCAGCTCGAAATGCTCTCAAAGAATCGTCCAGGAATGAAAGGTGCCGACTTTGAATTTGCGATGCGAGACAATACAACTACTACACTCACTTCGATCGTCGCACGCCCTACAATCCTCCTCTTTTATGACCCCGAGTGCGATCACTGCCTTGATGCTATCGACACCCTACGTATCGACACAAATATTAATGAAATGATCAATGCCGGGCGACTCGACATCTTAGCTGTATGTATCGAAGGTGATAAAGAACAATGGTTAGCCGTCGACGCAAAGCTGCCATCCTCATGGATTTCGGGCTTCGACCAATCCGACATCATCGGCAGCGACATCTACTACATCCAGCACCTGCCCGCTCCCTACCTGCTGGCAGCCGACGGCACCGTCACCCTCACGCATCCCACTCTACAAGAGCGTCTATCCTCCCCCTATCTCAC
>CAMWOD010000156.1 GCA_947175715.1 uncultured Porphyromonadaceae bacterium | reverse complement strand
GTGATGGTGCTCCAGCAGCTGTCATCGGCTCGCCTTGAGCAGATTAAGGCCGACAAGGAATTTATGTCGCGTATCGACGAGGTTTACGCTTCGTTTAAGGAATATATGAAAAAGCCCATGCGCAAGGATGTGCCTTCGGTGGCTTACTTCTCTATGGAGTATGGACTTTGCAACGCCTTAAAGATCTATTCAGGTGGTCTTGGCGTGTTGGCCGGTGACTATATTAAGGAGGCTTCCGACTCGTGCGTCGACATGACTGCCGTAGGTTTCCTTTATCGCTATGGCTATTTCACCCAGTCGCTCTCGGTCGACGGTCAGCAGATAGCCAACTATGAGCCTCAGAACTTCAATCAGCTCCCTATTGAGCAGGTGCTTAATCCCGATGGCACACCAATGATACTTGAGGTGCCTTATCCCGGCCGTACCATTTATAGCCACATCTGGCGTGTCAATGTGGGCCGTATGAAGCTCTATCTGATGGATACCGACTTTGATATGAACTCGGAGTTTGACCGCGTAATCACCCATCAGCTCTATGGTGGCGATTGGGAAAACCGTATCAAGCAGGAGTATCTGCTCGGTATCGGTGGTGTGCTCATGCTTAAGAAGCTTGGCATCAAGACCCAGCTTTTCCACTGCAACGAAGGTCATGCCGCCCTGCTCAACCTGCAGCGCCTCGTAGATTACGTACAAGGAGAGCATCTTGACTTCAATGTGGCTCTTGAGCTTGTAAGAGCTTCAAGCCTCTACACTGTTCATACCCCCGTGCCCGCTGGCCACGACTACTTCGACGAAGGCTTGTTTGGCAAGTACATGGGTGAGTATCCCGCAAAGCTGGGCATAAGCTGGAACGACCTTATGAACATGGGCCGTGAGAACCCCAACACCAACGAGCGTTTCTCAATGAGCGTGTTCGCCCTCAACACATGCCAGGAGGCCAACGGCGTAAGCTGGCTCCATGGCGAAGTGTCTAAGAAGATGTTTGCCGGAATTTGGAAGGGCTACTCATGGGAAGAGTCGCACGTAGGTTACGTGACCAACGGTGTGCACATGCCCACATGGGCCGCATCGGAGTGGAAGGCATTCTACGCCAAGCAGCTTGGTCAGCAGGTATTTGAGCACCAGAGCGATCCTGAAGCATGGAAGGGTATCTTCGAGGCTTCTGATGAGGATATCTGGGATCTCCGCATGCAGATGAAGAATAAATTCATCAACTTCGTGAAGCGTGACTTCAAAGCCAAATGGCTCGCTAACCAGGGTGATCCCTCGGCTGTGATGAAGATTGTAGACAAAATCAATCCTAATGCGTTGATTATCGGCTTCGCACGTCGATTTGCCACATACAAGCGCGCACACTTGCTCTTTACCGACCTTGAGCGTCTATCGAAGATCGTAAACAACGAGCAGTTCCCCGTACAGTTCGTATTCTCGGGCAAGGCTCACCCCGCCGATGGTGCTGGTCAAGGCCTGATCAAGCGCATTATGGAGATTTCGCGCATGCCTCAGTTCCTTGGCAAGATAATCTTCCTTGAGGACTACAACATGGTAGTAGCCAAGCGTCTTGTTTCGGGCGTTGATATATGGCTCAATACACCTACACGTCCTCTTGAGGCATCGGGTACATCGGGCGAAAAGGCTGAGATGAACGGTGTGCTCAACTTCTCAGTGCTCGACGGCTGGTGGTACGAAGGTTATCGCTTCAATGAGAAAGCCGGATGGGCTCTTACCGATAAGCGTACTTACACCGACCAGGCTCAGCAGGATAAGCTCGATGCAGCAACCATCTACTCAATGCTTGAGAACGAGATTATACCTCTGTATTTCGCCAAGAACTCCAAGGGTTATTCACCCGAGTGGGTACAGTATATCAAGCGTTCGATCGGTGACATAGCACCTCACTTCACCATGAAGCGAATGATCGATGACTACATCTCGCGCTTCTATACCCCCGAAGCAATTCGTCTGAAGAAGTTGAAAGCCAACGATGACAAGCTCGCTAAAGAGATCGTGGCATGGAAAGAGCGTGTGGCATCGGCCTGGAATGGAGTTCATGCTACCGAAATCAACGCCGATAACATCAGCGGTGCCTCTACCGGCGACGTACACGAAGCTACAATCACCGTCGACACCAACGGCCTTGGTACCGACGTGGCTTGCGAGCTTGTGATATTCCAGAGCAAGGATGGCCAGGAGCATCTGCTCAAGAAAGTGCCTTTCAAGGTGATTGCAGAGAATGGCAACCTCGTTACATATCAGCTTAAGGATAAGATGAAAGATCCCGGTGTATTCCGCTATGCTTATCGTCTGTATCCTACAAATCCCAACCTGCCACATCGTCAGGACTTCGCCTACACTCGCTGGGTGTAATGACACTATAAAAATTCCAATAGTACTTAATGATAGAGGGGCTGCGGCAAAAATTCATGCCGTAGCCCTTCATTATTTGTGAAAAATGCGTATCTTTGCATGCAATAAATTTTACTCATAATATGTCTTCATTTATTGCAGATAGGGTTAAGATGGACGGACTGACATTTGATGATGTCCTGTTGATACCATCTTATTCCGAAGTTCTCCCACGAGAGGTAAGTCTTAAAACCAAATTTTCCCGCAACATCACCCTTAATGTGCCTCTGGTATCGGCTGCTATGGACACCGTTACCGAGGCTCAATTGGCTATAGCCATAGCTCGTGAAGGTGGTATCGGTGTGATTCACAAAAACATGACCATAGCCGAACAGGCCAAACAGGTGCATGCTGTGAAGCGCGCCGAAAATGGCATGATCTACGACCCGGTGACCATAAAGCTTGGTAGCACTGTAGCCGATGCCTTAGCCATGATGGAGGAATATCATATCGGCGGTATACCAGTGGTAGACGACGAGGGGATGCTGAGAGGCATCGTCACTAACCGCGACTTGCGTTTCGAGCTCAATCTCAAGCGCCCGATCGATGAGGTGATGACCAGTGAAAACATTGTCACCACCAATCAGTCTACCAACCTCGAGGAGGCCGCTCAGATACTTCAAGAACATAAAATTGAGAAACTTCCCGTCGTAGATGCCGACGGTCGCCTTGTAGGTCTTGTGACATACAAGGATATTACCAAAGCCAAGGATAAACCCAACGCATGTAAGGATGCTCGTGGCCGCCTGCGTGTGGCTGCCGGCGTAGGAGTGACGGCTGACTCGATGGAGCGTGTTGACGCACTTGTAGCCGCTGGTGTCGACGCTATCGTAATCGACACAGCACATGGTCATTCTAAGGGTGTGATCGGGGTGCTTCGAGCCATAAAGGAGAAATATCCCGAAATCGATGTGGTCGTAGGCAATATCGCTACAGGAGAAGCAGCCAAGTATCTCGTTGATAACGGTGCTGATGGTGTGAAGGTGGGTATCGGCCCAGGCTCTATTTGCACCACACGAGTTATTGCCGGTGTGGGCGTACCCCAGCTATCTGCTGTCTACGATGTAGCCAAGGCCCTTGAAGGCACAGGTGTGCCCTTGATTGCCGACGGTGGCATACGCTACTCGGGCGATATAGTCAAGGCTCTGGCCGCTGGGGGTTACAGCGTGATGCTCGGCGGCATGCTTGCCGGAGTAGAGGAGTCGCCCGGCGATACCATTATTTACAACGGGCGTAAATATAAGGCCTACAGAGGTATGGGCTCACTGGAGGCTATGGAGAAGGGGTCGAAGGATCGCTACTTCCAGGCAGGTGAAAGCGACACCCGTAAACTAGTGCCCGAAGGCATTGCCGCCCGCGTGCCATATAAGGGATCGCTCTACGAAGTGGTTTATCAGATGTTGGGTGGCCTGCGTGCCGGTATGGGCTATTGTGGTGCTCCAAATATTGACGCTCTGCACAGCGCCAAATTCACTCGTATCACCAATGCCGGTGTCGCGGAAAGTCACCCACACGATGTGGCCATAACGAGCGAAGCTCCCAATTATAGCGCATCGCACCAGTAATATTATTCGACGCACTTTAGCGTTTCGAAAAAATCTTTTTTACAGAGTAATAAAGTGGGCACAGCTTACGTTATTACTCTGTATTAATAT
>CAMWOD010000155.1 GCA_947175715.1 uncultured Porphyromonadaceae bacterium | reverse complement strand
CTCCAATATCATAGCCTTCGGTGCCTCTCCACGTGCATCAATCGCCCTGGCCCGCTGCGCTCGCGCTTATGCCTTCCTCCACCAGCGTGGATATGTGATACCCGAGGATGTACGTGCCGTGTGTCACGACGTGCTCCGTCACCGCATCGGACTCACCTACGAGGCCGAGGCCAACAACATCACAACCGACGAAATTATATCGACCATCCTTGACAAAGTTGAGGTACCCTAACGATTAAATGATGGACGCTAACGAGCTTCTAAAAAAGGTAAGGAAAATTGAGATTAAAACCCGCGGATTGTCCAGCAACATATTCGCGGGTGAATATCACTCGGCCTTCAAAGGTCGCGGTATGACCTTTGCCGAAGTACGCCAATACCAGTATGGCGACGACATACGCGACATCGACTGGAACGTAACGGCACGTCAGCGCACACCATTCGTCAAAGTTTACGAGGAGGAGCGCGAGCTCACCGTGATGCTCCTGATAGATGTGTCGGGCAGCCGCGACTTCGGAGCCGTAGGCCCCACAAAGCGTGAAATTATTGCCGAAATCGCAGCCACATTGGCCTTCTCTGCTATCCAAAACAATGATAAGATTGGAGTGATATTCTTCTCCGACAGAATTGAGAAATTCATCCCTCCCAAGAAGGGGCGCAAGCACATACTCTTTATCATCCGCGAGCTTCTCGACTTTACGCCTACAAGCCAAGGAACCGATATTGCCACTGCTTTGCAATACTTCTCCGACGCACTAAAGAAACGGTGTACCACCTTCCTTATATCTGACTTCATCGATGAGCACGACTATTCCAAAGCGCTCACTGTGGCATGCAACCGCCACGACATCATAGCCCTCCAGGTATACGACCGTCGCGACTCACAAATGCCCAACGTGGGATTGATGCGTGTAGCCGACCTCGAAAATGGCCGCGAGCGATGGATCGACACATCGCTTGGCAACGTACGACGAGCCTACAACAAGTGGTGGTATCAGCGACAGCAGAAAATGACCGAGATCATGCACCGCAACCGCATAGACGCAGTGTCAGTGTCGACCGACGAGGACTATGTTAAAGCTCTTTTGACAATGTTCAAGCAACGAGGAGTGAGGTAGCAACCACCACTCCAATTGCCGTAAGAAAACAGACTACGATGAGAAAACTACTCAAATATGCAATAGTCACAGCCGCCTTGGTGGCCGTAACATCGCCGCGGGGCATTGGCGCCATACACAAAGTGTCGGCATCACTCGACTCTACGCACCTGTTGATGGGCAACGTCACCACTCTCCACATTCAGGCCGTGGCCGATGGTGATGACGGCCAATTGCTCTTGGCCGACGATACAATCACATCGGCTGTAGAGTACCGCTCAATCGACTTTAAAGGAGCCACCTCGCTCAACGACGGCACAAAGCGTCTTGACTATGACGTCACTATACAAGCCTTCGACTCCGGACCTCATATCATACCACCCATCCCCTTCATGCAGGGGCTTGACACCGCTTATACCGATGCATTAGAGCTCAACGTCACCGTGCCGCTCAATGCCGACACCATAAATGATGTGACCGCCAACAGCATTGACGTGCTCGACCCCCCCAACGTGGAATGGACCGACGACCTCCCCGAGTCAGTGGCCAAGGCCATGAAATATTGGCCCTGGATATTGGCAGGTGTAATGCTTATCATAGCCGCTATAGCTCTATGGCTTATTTTGAAACGTCGCAAGAAGCAAGCCGAGGCCGAGGCTGAGCTCCCTCCCTACAACTGGGCAATGCTCAAGCTCAAGGAAATACGCGAGCGCAATATGTTCAGCTCAGGTCAAGAGCGGCTATACTTCACCACCCTTACCGAAGTGCTGCGTATATACCTGTTGCGACGGTTTGACATTAACGCCATGGAGATGACATCGTCGCAGATACTTGCCTCTCTACCCACTCATATCCCAGGAGTCAAGGAGGGCAAACCTCTGCTCAAAGACGTGCTACAGATGGCCGACTTCGTGAAATTTGCCAAGCACAAGCCATCGACCGATGACAATATACGTGCCTTCAACAATGCCGTGCAGTTTGTAGAGCTTACACGTCCGCTTGTCGATGAGACCGCCAGCGGCGATGGAGCGCAAGAAACCGAAACAACACAAGAATCGCAATCAGAAAACACCACCCTCGACTAATAAATGCACTTAGAATTAGCAAATCCACAATACCTCTGGCTTTTTCTGCTATACATACCTATCATCGTATGGTATGTGCTGAAGCAGCGCAAAGCCTACCCTTCGATGGGACTGTCGTCAACGGCCTCATTCGCTCACGTACGCCGCTCATTCAGGCAAGTGATGAGGCATATGCTGATTGTTTTACGTCTGGGAGCCATCGGGTGTCTTATCATCATCCTGTGCCGCCCACAATCCTACGACAACTGGCATAAATCGTGGCGTGAAGGCACTGATATAGAGATTGTGCTCGACGTGTCAACATCAATGCTTGCAGCCGACCTCAAGCCCAACCGACTCGACGCCGCAAAGAAAGTGGCAGTTGACTTTATCAATGGCCGTGAATACGACAACGTTGGCCTTACCATCTTTGCCGGCGAGAGCCTCGGAGTAGTGCCTCTCAGCTCCAACCGCAGCTCGGCAATCGACTTTATCAAGTCATACAAGCTTGACCTCCTGGGCGATGGCCGCGGTCAACTGATCGACGGCACCGCTATAGGCGATGGTATAGCCACCGGCGTTAACCGCATCAAGGATGGTATGGCCTCGTCAAAGAGCATCATCCTCATCACCGACGGCACATACAACGCCGGCAACATAGCGCCCCTTACAGCCGCCCAGCTGGCACAGCAACAGAAAATACGCATCTACACTATCGGTGTTGGCACAAAGGGAAACGCTCCCGTACCTACATCAATCGACCCTCTTGGACGCATTGTTTATTCCAACATGCCTGTCACCATTGACACCGTCACTCTCAAATCAATCGCCGACATGACCGGTGGCCGATACTTCCGCGCCACCGACAACAATGTGCTCGAAAAGATATTCGATCAAATCAACGAACTCGAGACCACCAAACTCGAAACATTCAACCACACACATGCCGAAGACGACTACTGGTTGTGGGCATGGCTCGCATTCGGGTTGTTCGCTCTCGAAATCGTGTTGCGTCAAACCGTGTTCCGTACACTTCCCTAAACCCTCTGTCACCCTACATCGACTATGAATTTAGTACACCCCATATATCTCTACCTGCTGCTTGCAATACCGGTGTTGCTCGTCCTTTTCATGCTCGCTCGCTTCAGCCGTCGGCGTAAGTTGCAACGCTTTGGGCGGCTCCATATCATAGAGCACTTGATGCCCGAGGCGTCGAAATATAAACCGTGGATCAAAATCATCACCCAACTTATTGCCGTAGCCTGTCTGGTTCTCATTATTGTACGCCCACAGTATGGTGAACAGGAGAATAAAAAATACGTGCCGCGCGGTATTGAGGTGATGTTTGCCGTCGATCTCTCAAAGTCGATGCTCGCTTCTTCTACTTCCGACCACAATGGGGTGAGCCGTCTCGACCGCACCAAGATGGTGATGGACAAAATCATCGACCGTATGAGCGGCAACAAGATAGGTATGGTGGTGTTTGCCGGTGACGCGCACTTGAAGATGACTCTCACCACCGACTTCTGGATGCTGCGCGATTTCATCAACGACCTGTCGACCGACGATATACCCTATCAAGGCACCGACATAGGTCAAGCCCTCTCGCTATGCGCTGAGCAGTTTACGCCAGACGACCCCGATCATAAGAAAGCTATCATACTTCTCACCGATGCCGAAGACCTTATGGGCGATGCAATGCAGGCCGCTGAATCGCTAAGCAATGAAGACATTCAGATAAATGTGATTGGACTCGGTAGTGACCCCGGATCGCAAATACCTATCAACTATGAGAAAAACCAGTTTCTTATCGACCCAACGACTGGCAAAATCGTAACGACTGCGATCGATGCCGAGATGGCTGCCAATCTGGCCAAAGCTGGCAAAGGCGTCTACGTTG
>CAMWOD010000154.1 GCA_947175715.1 uncultured Porphyromonadaceae bacterium | reverse complement strand
TCACAGCACAATGGTGGACACGATTTGACGACCCCACCCTTACCTCGCTTATTGAGCAAGGGCTCAACCACAACTACGACCTGGCTATGGCACTTCGTCGCATCGAGGTGTCAAGACTTTCTATGAAATCGGCCCAGGCTGGTTATTACCCCAAGGTAGGTGTATCGGCCGGTTGGACGAAGGAACGATCATCCGGACTACTCAACGGACCAAATGGCAGGGGGAGAAATAGCTCATATTTCGATATCGGTGCATCACTAAGCTGGGAGATTGACCTGTTTGGACGCATAAATAGTCAAGTCAAAGAGAAAAAAGCCGAACTGCGCGCTACCCGCGCCGAGGCCGAAGGAGTGCGACTGAGCGTGGCTGCTGAAATAGCCACACAATACATACAGATACGCACCTGGCAAGCCGAACTTGCCATAGCCCGTAACCATATAGCCCGACAGGAAAAGGTGGTCAAGATCACCGAGGCACGCAAGGAAGCCGGTCTCGGCTCTGGACTCGAGGTTGCCCAAGCCAAGGTGGTGTATTACTCCACACAGGCTTCAATACCGATACTCGAAAACTCAATTGCCACCGGCATCAACTCCCTGTCGGTACTTGTGGGTGAATTTCCACCAGCTGTCAAAGCCTCCCTTACCGATGATTACCAGCTCCCTTCATACCTGCATATCATCGACCCAGGCACCCCTCGCGACTTGTTGCGACGTCGCCCCGACATAATCCAGGCCTCTGAAGAACTCAGCGCCCAGGTAGAAGCTGTGGGCATCGCCAAGAAGGACTTCCTCCCTACCCTCACCATCAACGGCCAGATAGGCACCGGGGCTCACCGCATGAACGACCTGTTTCATAGCCAATCGCTCACCTACTCCATCGAGCCTACAATATCCTGGACAATATTTGATGGATTCTCGCGCAAATACAATGTGGCCATTGCCCGCCAGCAATTGGAAAGCCAGGTAGAGAACTACAATCTCACAGCGCTCACTGCGGTAGAAGAAGTCGAAAACGCCCTCTCATCTTATCAAGCATCAGTTGAACATATCAAAACCATCGAGCAGGTGATAGTGCAAGCCGACAAATCGCTCGAATTTTCGGTCGACCTATACAAGCGCGGCCTCAACCCATTCACCGACGTGGTTTCAGCCCAGCTCAACTGTCTCGAGTACCAAGAAGAAGCCGTCGAGGCTAAAGGCCAAGCGCTCAATTATCTCATCACACTATACAAAGCCCTCGGCGGAGGATGGCAATAACCACAGTAAAATTAGCATAAATCAAATAGACAATGAAAAACGGCATAATCACTTTCGGCATCATCAGCGCAGCCATGCTGTCGCTCAATCTGATGGGTTGTAAGTCAAAAGAAGATAGAGACACAGCGGCACACAATGAGATACCCGCTATCGATGTGGCTTATCCCATAGTCGACTCAGTGGTACTACACCGCGAATATCCCGGCACACTTAAGGCCGCAAACGAGGTAAATCTTGTGGCCCGTGTCAACGGAACCCTCGTCTCCACCCCCTACGAGCCTGGCTCGGTGGTTGAGAAAGGCTCAGTACTATATTGCATAGAGGACTCAAAGTACCACAACGATGTGACCCAGGCTCAAGCCCAGCTCACCAACGCCCGCGCCACCTACGATTACAGTAGCCGCCAGTATCAGGCAATGAAAAAGGCGCTCGAAAGCGATGCCGTGAGCCAGATGGATGTAGTTCAGGCCAAGAGTGCCATGGAAGAAGCCCAGGCCGCAATCCGTAATGCTGAAGCAGCCCTGCACTCGGCACAGCTCAACCTGGGTTACTGCACAGTCACAGCCCCATTCACAGGGCGTGTATCTAAGTGTGCATTCAGCGTGGGCGCATACGTGGGTGGAGCCGGCTCACCTGTAGTACTCGGCACTATTTATGATGATGCCGTGCTCAACGCCTATTTTGCCATCGAGGACGCTCAATATTTAAAAATGCTCAATGCTGAGATAAACAAGGAGAATATCGACTACAATGCCATTCCACTGACTTTCACACAGCCCATGAGCCACAAGTACACTGGCCAACTCGACTACCTGGCTCCTTCAATCGACCCCTCTACCGGAACCATGAGCATCCGCGCCAAGGTGAAAAACCCATATGGTGAGTTGCGAAGCGGGCAGTATGTGAAAATCATGCTCCCATACGCTTCCGACCCAAATGCTATCCTCATCAACGACGCCTCGATAAGCACCGACCAGAAAGGGAAATATGTATATGTGGTCAATGATGATAACAAAGTAGTGTACACCCCTATCGAAGTGGGCGAACTTGTCAACGACACCATGCGTATCGTCACAAGCGGTCTCACCCCTCAATCACGCTACGTCACCAAGGCCCTACTTAAGGTACGTGATGGCATGGTGGTAAAACCCATCGAAACTCGCTAAACATAAGGCCACACTTGTAACCACCGTTCATCATGTTTTCAAAATTTTTCATAGATAGGCCCATTTTCGCCACCGTACTGGCAATATTGATGGTGCTTGTGGGAGTGATCACAGTCAAGACACTACCCGTAGCTCAGTTTCCCGACATCACACCTCCCACAGTGATGGTATCGGCAACATACCCCGGTGCCGACGCCAAGACAGTGGCCGAGACAGTTGGTGTTCCTATCGAGGAGCAGGTCAACGGCGTTGAGGGTATGATGTACATGAGCTCCAACTCAGGGAGCGATGGCAGCTATATGCTTACAATCACTTTCGACGTAGGCACCGACCTTGACATGGCTACAGTTAAGGTGCAAAACCGCGTCGCTCTGGCCGAAGCCACACTCCCCTCGTCAGTGAAACAGCAAGGGGTTTCGGTCACATCACGTTCGTCCAACATCGTGCTTTTCATAGCCCTTGAGGGTGATAAGGAGCATCATTACGACGGATTATACATGACCAACTATGCTCAACTCAACATCGTTGACGAACTGTCGCGACTCCCCGGCGTGGGTGGTGTGGATGCATTCGGTGCCGGAGAATACAGTATGCGTGTGTGGCTCGACCCCGAAAAGATGCGCATCAGAGGCCTCAACCCGTCTGACGTAATCGAGGCCATACAGTCGCAAAACATGGAAGTGTCGGCAGGCTCGGTGGGAGCCGCGCCTCAAACCACCAACGAGGAATTTCAATTTACCCTCACTTCTCATGGACGCCTTACCACAGCTGAGCAATTCGGCAACATAATACTGCGTCGCGATGCTTCGGGAGGCATACTTCGTCTGAAAGATGTTGCGACCATCGACCTCGGGAGTGAAAGCTATAGCCAGACCTCTACAGTCAACGGCGAGCAAGCAGGTCTGCTTGCAGTATATCAACTCCCTGGGTCCAACGCATTAGAGGTGGCTAAGGAGGTGGAAAAGAAGATGAAAGAGCTTGAACCCTACTTCCCCCCAGGCGTTAACTACCGCGTGGTGATGGACACCACAAATTTCGTAACGGCATCAATCGACGAGGTACTTGTAACGTTCGTCGAAACCACATTAATTGTGATGGTAGTGATACTCTTGTTCCTGCAGGGATGGAGAGCCACCATCATCCCGATGCTCACTATCCCGGTATCGCTGATCGCCACATTCGCAGTGATGAAGCTACTGGGATTTACCATCAACACCCTGACACTCTTCGGACTGGTGCTCGCTATCGCTATCGTGGTAGACGATGCAATAGTGGTGGTGGAAGACTGCGCCCGACTTGTCGACAAGGGAACTCTGACTCCGCGTAAAGCAGCCGAGAAAGCGATGGTGGAGCTGCAAGGGCCTATTGTTGGTGAAGTTCTCGTGTTGCTTTCAGTTTTCATCCCCACAGCTTTCATATCGGGTATCACTGGCGAACTATATAAGCAATTTGCCCTGACAATTGCCGTATCGACCGCCTTTTCAGGTTTCAACGCACTTACGTTTACCCCTGCGATGTGCGCCCTGTTCCTAAAGCCTGTAAAACAGGGGAGCTCCAAATTCTTCATATACCGATGGTTTAACAGCGGCTATGGAGCTGTACTCAAAGGTTACTTGAAAATTGTTGGCACATTCCTCAAGCG
>CAMWOD010000153.1 GCA_947175715.1 uncultured Porphyromonadaceae bacterium | reverse complement strand
CTACGTATACTGCTCGCTCAAGGAAGGTAGCAAGCAAGGCTACAACGAATGGTGCGACTACGAGATCAAGGCAATTGACGCCAATGCCACATCGGGCACACGCGGCTCTTACGACTTGGTGATCGTGGGTACCACCGATGCCAAGAATATCATGGGCGCTCTGCAGCTTGGCGACGTGATGCGTCTGAAATACTTCTGGCATCACTACACCAACATGACCCCCGTTGAGGGCTTGCACAATGTAGTGGCTGGTAACTCAGTGACCATGAAGGGTGGCGAGATCACCGCTTCTTACGCACAGCAGTCGGGCTATAACGACACACAGTACAGCCGTTCGGGCTACGGTGTGAGCGCTGATGGCAAGAAGCTTGTGATGTGTATCATCGACAAGTCGACCGATGCTACCTATGGCACCTCAAGCGGCTGCACATCGAAGGTGATGAGCTACATCATGAAGCACTTCGGTGCATCCGACGTGCTCAACTGCGACGCCGGTGGTTCAGCCCAGATGGTAATCAACGGAAAGCAGGCCGGTACTCCGAGCGACTCGCGCGGTATCGTAGGCTCAGTGGTAGTATACGACATGGGCGATACCAACACCGGCGGCGATATCGTAATTCCCGACGTTGAGGATGGTACTGTAGAGGAATACAAACCCTCGGCAGGATCAGCCAACCCCTTCGCCTATATGCTCAACTCAGCCGTCAATGAAGGAGTATTCTCTTATGGCTACTCACTCAACGCTGATGCTGAGGCCGCTACACTTGAGATCAAGCTTGGCGACGAGGTGAAAAAGACAGTAAAACTTAACGGACTCACAAAGGGTGCTCACAACGGCACTGTATCACTCGCTGGTCTCCCCGCCGGAGAGTACACATGGTCAGTAACAGTTGACGGTAATACCCGCTCAAATGTTCAGGAGTTTGCTGCGCTTCAGTTCAACCATCCCCAGGGTGTTGAGGTGATGAAGAATATGGAAGATCCATTCTTCGGCACCATCCTCGTCACTGAGGGCCGCGCTCCAGGTTCTAAACACTATGGCTACGGTAAAGGTGGCCAGGGTGTGTATATGTTCTACCCCAACATGGAGGGTATCAAGAACCAGGTGACCGGTCAGTATGCATTCCGTGGAGGCATCGCAAGCTACGCCACTACAGTTGCGGGCAAGACTGGTTCGATACCTCGCAAGATACGTATCTCGGATGATGGCCGTATCTTTATGAGTACCCAGACCAGCACCGCCGCTCCTCTCTATGAGCTTCCCTCGATTGAGGATATGGTTTACCATGACGCAGCGTTCACTCAGGTGACCGGCGGACCCATCGAGACCACAAACTGGACTTGGACTGACGCAGCGGGCAACTTCGTCGCCGCTCCCAACGTTGGCCTCGCAGTAGGTGGCTCGGGCAAAGACCTAAAAATCGCTCTCCTCGGAGGTAAAAAGGATATGTTTGGATCCTCTACACAGTCGGCTGCAACATGCGATATCTATGCTCTTGGCGCTGACAAGATATGGGGAGAGAAAAATCCCGTGGAAGTGCCTGCGCTTACTGGTAAGTATCTTGTGAACTTTACCGGTGCCAACCTCAACTACGATAACCGCGGTGGTCTGTGGTTCTCACAATACCGTGGAGCTCCAACAGCAACCCAGCCTGCTATCGTTTATGTTGACGCTGATGGTAAGGAGGTTTATAAAGACGTGACACTCGTGTGTGGTGGTGGCGGTTTCCGCTTCAGCCCCGACTATACTCAGGTTGCTATCTCATCGTCGACTACCACATTCTCAATCTACGATGTATCGTGGAGCGCCGCAGGTGTGCCCACCCTCACCGAGAAGGTGCGCATCACTCACGGAATGGGAACAAATGTCAATGACTACGCATGGGATAACGCCAACAACCTCTACGCTGTAGGCAACTCGGGCGAGTGGCTTAAGGCATTCAGCGTGCCCCGCATCGATAACTCATTCACAACTGAAGCTGCCGCTCGTTGGAATTTCACTATCGAGCAGGAGATCGTAGGTCCCGATGATCCCGTCGAGCCTACCCTCGTTGAGGTGACACCTGCTGCAGGTACTCCCAACCCCGTGGCATATGACCTGAAGTCGGAAATCGACAACAGTGAAACTATTCCAGCCCTTGTAGCCACATATACACTCAATACCGATGCCAAGAGTGTAAACCTCACAATCAACTATCTCGGCGAGCTCGAAGAAGAGGGTACAGAGTCTGTACAAGCCCGCAATGCTACCGGCACTATCACCAAGCTCGTGATGCTCGGCGGCGACGAACTCAAAGCCGGTACACACACGGTCACTGTACCTCTCTCCGATATGGATAAGGGTGAATACACTTGGACCATACAGGTAGAAGGTAATGAGCGCACCGCAGTTGAGGAGTTCGCCAAGCTCGGTCTTAACCACTCACAGGGTGTGGCCGTAGTACGCGACCCCAGCTCAATATACTATGGATATGTATTGGCAAGCGAGGGACGTCCTACCACCAGCTCTAAGCACTTCTCAAGCACAAATGGTGGCCAGGGTCTGTACATCTTCAAGCCCAACCTTGATGGCGCCGTGAAGAACGAGGCTACCGGTAAGTATGCGTTCAAAGGTGGTCTCAGCGACGACAAGACCGTAGGTGTAGGTACCGGTGGTACATCGCACCGCAAGATCTGTATTGCAGAAGACGGTCGTATCTTCCTGTCGACACAGGCTAATGCCAACCACCCCATCTATGAGGTGCCCGATCTTGAAGCGCTTGTAGAAAACAATGCCGAATTCACTCCTGTATTTGATGGTTCGTACGACGCATCAGATTACCAGTGGAAAGACGCTAATGGCAATATACTTTCGGGCGGTAACGTAGCAATGGACGTGAAGGGCTCGGGTGATGACCTTAAGATAGTTCATCTCCACGGTGGTCAGAGCCTCTGGGCATCGTCAAATCCTTCTGATACAAAGGTTGACGAAGTATCACTCGGCACAAACGCTATGGCAACAGCTGATATGATCAAACCCGTAGAAGCACTCACCGGTAAGTATGCTATCACTCCCGTAAGCATCAACCTGCTCTATGACAACCGTGGCGGACTCTGGTGGACACAGCACCGTGCAACCCCCTCGGAAACTCAGCCTGCTGTCAAGTATGTTGACGCTGAAGGCAACATTAAGTATAGCGACACCAAGTCGGCTCTGCCTTCGGCAGGTTCGGCATTCGACCCCGAGTTCAAGTACCTCGCACTCCCCTCGGCCAGCGGTAAGTTCTCTCTGTACAATGTTAAGTTCGACGAAGATGGCACACCTTCACTCGTAGAACGCTACAAGGTGACCCACGGTATGGGTAGCGGTATCAACGACTTCACTTGGGACGATGCCGGCAACCTTTACGCCGTGAGCAATAATGGTGAGCTCCTCAAAGGCTTCTCATTCCCCCGCGAAAACAACTTCGTAGCTACTCCCGCTCCCGCCAAGTATGGTATCACCATGAAGTCGTCAACCAACTCAGGCATTGAGAAGGTTGAGAAAGACGGCAAGGATGTTACTGCTACAACCTGGAGCGCATACGGTGGCGTTGGTACAATCACCGTGACCGGCGACGTTAAGTCTATCGAGATTTTCAACCTCAAGGGTAAGCTCGTCAAGAAGAACCAGCGTCAGGTGCGCGTCGGCAAGGGCGTTTACATCGTTCGTGTAGATGGCGCATCAGTGAAAGTTCTCGTTAAGTAATTCCTACTTAAATCCTATCATAATCAGCGGCTGCTCCTCACGGTGCAGCCGCTGCTTCTTATCAATGCATGACATAAATGCATGTCAACAAACTTTTTTTGCGATATAAACGTTGAAATTTTGTAGATTGCAAAATTATCGCTAACTTTGCGCTACTAACAAGGGGTCTGAGTTTCCCCCTAAAAAAAGAAATACTTCGGAGACGAAAGTCACGATTTTAGGGGCTGGCGTTAGCCGGTCGGAAAGAGCCTTTTCGGAGGCTCTTTTTTCGTTTAGTCCGGAAATATCTTTAATCCCAATCTTCTTCCCTCGCTGACATAAATATTTGGCCCAACAATATCAAACGCCGGATTTTCCTTATCGGGATATATTACATA
>CAMWOD010000152.1 GCA_947175715.1 uncultured Porphyromonadaceae bacterium | reverse complement strand
TCGTCCGGCAGTCTCAAAGAGCAACGACTTGTCGGGATTATAGCTGAAGTAGCACACACCCTTGGCGCGGATTATATTAGAGGGCCACTGCTTGTCGAGCATGTAGTCAAATTTGTTGAGGTCGAACGGCGGACGGCGGTAATATACCATCGTTTGCACTCCATATTCCTCAGCCTCCCCCTCACCATGGTGGTGATGGTGATGATGGTGCTCATGCTCGTGGTGGTGATGTTCGTGCCCCTCATGCTCGTGCTCGTGGTGGTGATGCTCGTGCTCCTCATCGGCCTCGTCATCGTCGTCATCGTGGTGTCCCTCAAGCTCTTGCACCCATGTAGCAGAAGTGGCGACCTTCTCGAAGTCGAAAAGATGGGTGTTGAGCAGCGTACTTAGCGGTACATCGCAGTAGTCGCAATCTATGATTTTAGCCTTAGGCTGCAGAGCACGGATAATGGTACGGATTCGTGCGGCCTCCTCGGGAGTCACCTCCGATATTTTATTAAGCAGGATGATGTTGCAAAATTCCACCTGCTCGATGATAAGGTTTTCGATGTCCTCCTCATCGATGCCGGGACGCGAAAGCGATGTGCCGCAATTGAATTCGTCCTTAAGACGTAGAGCGTCGACCACAGTGGTGATACAGTCGAGCACTGGCACACCCTTGGCTCCGGGACCAAGCATCTGCGGTATGGCGCAGATAGTCTGAGCTATTGGAGCCGGCTCGCATATACCGCTGGCCTCAATTACGATATAGTCAAACTTGCCCGAATTGACCAGATCCATCAGCTGCTTCACAAGATCCATCTTGAGTGTGCAGCATATGCAGCCATTTTGCAATGCCACAAGATCATCCCCCTGGTCGCCACCTACGATGCCCCCTTTTTGTATCAGGTCGGCGTCGATATTGACTTCGCCGAGGTCGTTGACTATCACGGCAAATTTTATGCCATGACTACCATTGAGTATATGATTGAGCAGGGTGGTTTTACCGCTGCCAAGATACCCGGTGAGCAAGAGCACCGGCACAGTTTTCAATGTTGACATGATTTTAATCGCTTACTATTACACGGAATGGAGCTCGCTGACCAGGAGCTGAGATGATATAACATCCGCGAGGAAGCTGAATGCTCATTCCGTCGGTGACCTCGGGGAGAAGCATCACTTCACGGCCCGTCATATCATAGATGCTCACATTGTAGATGTTGGCACCGCACACAAAGCGCACACCTCCAGGTTCATAAGCCGTACCGAAGGGTAGCTCGGCATATAGCTGGGTCACGCCCGCAGGCTCTACATATATCACGTTGGAGGGGGCTGAGCGGTAGCCAAGTCGCACTGACTGTACATAATAGCTCTCAGGGCCTTCAACACCATTAATTTCCAGTGAGTTTTCCTCAGCCACGAGTTCCTCGACTGACGACTGGCCATTGAGATAATGTGTGCGTGTCACTACGTAGTAGTCAACGACATCGTCGGTCGACGGTAGCCAGTTGGCCACGTATGAGTCGCCGGTTACATCGGTTGCCTCAGTGGCGGTAAGTGTCGACAGTGTGGGCACGGGCTTACATTCACCCCTAAGCTCGATGCGACGTGAGCCCGATATACCTCCATCCTGCACGAAGAGCATCGATTTGTGCTCCCCAACTGCCGTAGGGCGATAGGTGATTGTGGTCCAATACCCTTCGGGCGAGTTGACATACTCGGCCTTGATAGTGGCATCGGAGAGAGCGAACATAGTCTTATCGTTGCGGCTGATAGTCAGCTCGAATGATCCGGTAAGATTCTGACCGCTGAAAAACAGGCGAGCGGTAGTTTCTGAACCCACAGCCACCTCGCCGAAGTCGAGCGACATACCCTGGGTGGGAGTGATGAGATTGGGCTCGCCGGGATTTGGGTCAACAGCTGTAGAGAACGCCTCGCCCACACGATTACCCCAAATATACTCAGCAAGGTTGGGATAGTCGATAAAGGGGTTGCGGTTCGATTGCAACAGATACACAGCCTCGTTGCGGTCAAGCTCCTTCTGGCTCACCGGGTCCTCGCGGTGCCACTTGAGTAGCAGCTCCACAGCCCACCTGGCCAGAGTGGGATAAGTATTCTGCTGCAGCATCCACGAGTAGCTCGAAGCCCACGTGAGATTCTGGTAGCAGGTGACCATATAGAAGTAAGTACGGGCAAAATCACCCTTATACTCGTCGGCGGGCTCGAACACATAGCGTGCACCACCACCCTGGCCAGTCACAGCAGTTCCTACTTTCGACACGCCGTTGTCGTATTGATTAGGGCTGTATACCTCGCCCAATGGCCAGTTGCTCTTGGCCTGATTGGCCTTGGCCTCCGAGGGATACAGGTGGTTGATGTCGGTATACGCCGGAGTGTTTGTGCCCCCACCCCACCACGACTTGGGGAAAGAGTGCTCACGGTTCAATCCTGAGAATGAGGGAGTGTAGAGCGGTATGTTGCCATACATGTCCCACCACTGACCGTATTTAGGGTCGCCCACAGGATACACGTCGGTTTTGAGGAAATGAGATGACAAGGCTTGATAATTGAGCTGAGTGTGATTGTACACAAGCTCGCATGCCGCTGTCTTGAGCGCAGCCCCCGACTTTCCGTCGAGGCTACGGTAATAGCCGGCAGGAATAGCTGCCGTGATAGTCATTGCAGCTGCCGCTGCCGCAGTAACGCAAAGTACGCTTATCGATTTTTTCATGTATATTTTCACTGATAAGTAATCTCCAATGCCGGGCCACACGTCCGGCCAAAACGTATCGGCAAATATACACTAATTATATCTAACTAAAAAATTTTATGAAGTGTCACTGCCATGCAAGGACCGGCGGCGCTGCCGCCGTGGGGGATGAGGGGCGTTGGCATCCACAAGCTGCAAGCACCTAACGGCGCTCTTGCTTATGGCTAACATGAGGCGCAGCTACGCCGCGCTTTGTCGCGGACGCTACGCACCGCGGCAACTTTATTGCTAATTGCTCATTGCTAATTGTCAAGTGCGAGGCGCAAGCCGAGGCCGCTGTTGCGGCGCGTACGGCCGTCGTTGTCGCAGTTCGAAACGCGGCAGTAACGGGCATCGTCGCCGCAACAGCCACCACGGTTCACGAAATTCGACGAATTGCGGGGGGAATTGTAGTTGTCGCTATAATGGCTTGAGGTCCATTCCCACACGTTGCCCGACAGATCATAAAGACCAAGCTCATTCGGCGACTTGGTTCCTACAGTGTGTGTTTCCATTCCACTATTATCAAAATACCAGGCCACCTCTCCAATATAATTGCTACCGGAATATTTATAGCCGTTGCTATAGCGACCTCCACGTGCGGCATACTCCCACTCCTCCTCGGTGGGGAGTCGGAATTTCTGTCCAGTAAGTTTATTGAGCTTCTTGATGAACTCCTGGCAGTCGTCCCACGAAACATTCTCCACCGGGAGGTCATCACCATTGAAGTTGGAAGGATTGCTACCCATCACGGCCTTCCACTCCTTTTGGGTCACCTCGTACTTCCCTATATGGAATGACCCAACGCTCTCCTGATGCACGGGTTTTTCATTGGAATATGCATCTGAATCATCTGCCCCCATCGCAAACGTGCCACCCTCAACATAGACCATATTATCCAGCAGATTTTGGATCACAGGGTCAAGGTTGCTCTGTGTGGTGTCGGATACGGTGCCCACTGCGCCTGGCGATTGAAATTTGGGCACAAGGAAGATTAGCGCTCCTATTATGGCGGCGACCGCCACGGCGGCGATAATATAAACCCATCTTTTACTTGGTCTTGGGTCGGGTTTGGGAGGCTGAGGTGTTGGTTTTTCTTCTTGTTTCTTCTTTTCTTCCTTCTTCTTCTTTCCTCCGTCAATCACGGTGTCCTCGCTTGCACTGTCGCCGTGTCCCTCTATATCGGTGATAAAGTCGTTGACATCGGCATGACGCCCCTTTCGCCCAAGCGACATGGCCCGCGAGATGGGTGCTACCAACCGCTCTGGGATTGATTTAGGGAACGTCAAATCCTCGTCCCCGCGGTCGGGTGCACGAAGAGGCACGGTGCCCGACAGCAAGTAATACAGCGTGGCTGCGAGTGAGTAGATGTCGGTCTGAGGGGCAAACTCTTTC
>CAMWOD010000151.1 GCA_947175715.1 uncultured Porphyromonadaceae bacterium | reverse complement strand
GTTCCAACACCACGACATCATGCCTTCGGCACTCCGATTCTTTGGAGCGAGGGCTCCCCACACTCGGTCGCTTCGCTCCCATCATGTGAGGTTCGGCACAACATCGCCGCTTTGCGGCTCCCGCGGACGCGAAGAATCGCGTCCCTACTTATCAATTTCACAATCCATTACCTGCGTACCTACTTATCAATTTCACAATCCATTACCCGCGTCCCTACTTATCAACCTCTCAACCCATTTCCCGCATCCACGTCCGAATCGTCCGATAGGTCGGATAGCGGAGTCGCAGCGCGACGAGATAGTACCGAACCCCGTGTGATGGGCGTTAGCCCGAACGCGGGGAAGTCGCGCATGAAAATATATCGGAGTGCCGGAGGTACGATGTTATGGTATAAGTTAGGACCGGTAGCGAAGAATCGCATCCCTACTGGCTAATTAACCTCCGCCGCGGCCACGGAGAAGTCAAAGCGGGTGGAAAAGGGTTGATTTATACTTTGTTAAATTGGTAAAAAGTTTTAATTTTGTGGCAATGTATGAGTGGATGCTTGCACACTTCGCTTAAATGCACTTGAAATTTCAATTAATAACCAAAATAATAACCAATCAATGAGACCAAACCCCAAGAGCTTGCTCCCTGCAATGGTGCTGGGTGTAGTGCTAAACGGTTGTGTCGACGATAATTACGATTTATCGGACATCGACACTACGACGCGTATCGAGGTGAACGACCTTACCATTCCGGTCAACATCGACGCTATCACGCTGTCGGATATCCTTAACATCAAGGACGACAGCAAAATCAAGTCAGTAACCATCGACGGCAAGGAGTTTTACGCTTTTACCGAGCATGGTACTTTTAACTCCGAGCCCATTTTTATAAAGAAAATCTCTGCTAAGGCTCCTGTGCTGTCGTCGAGCAGCAGGATCTTTGACGAAATCACTGGAGCCGCCGGTGCTATGCTGCCGGCTGCCACCTACGTGTACGAATTAACGGAGATGGGCAACGATTTCACCTACGATGCCGGTAAGATCGACGAGTCGATCATCAACGTCACCAGCGTGTCGGTGAGCGATGTGGTATTCAGTGTTCACCTTGCCAGTGTGGGCATCGACGATATCGTAGACCAACAATACTTCGAGGATATGGTGATCGAGCTACCCAAGGGGATGACAGCCACCACCTCGGTTGGTGAATATGACCCCGCCACGGGTCTGTGGACCATCGATCGCTACAACATCACCGGTGCTTCGACCGACGTGAACGTAACTGCCAGCCGCATCGACCTTGCTGCCAACGGAGTTGCCGTGTCGGCTGACCATACTCTGGTGTTCCCTGGTACATTCAAGGTGCTGTCGGGCAAACTCACCATCGTGTCGAAGGTGATCAACGGCAACCACGCCATCATGCCTGCGAAGCTGGGCTTTACTGCCGATTACTCTCTTTCTGATCTGGGTGTGACTGCTTTTTCTGGTGTTATAGAATACAAGTTTGACGGTTTTGACATCGATCCCATCAGTCTCAGCGATATACCCACATTCCTTAAGGGTGACGGCACAGTGCTCAAGCTGGCCAACCCGCAGATTTACCTGCAGCTCAACAACCCCGTGGGTGGCGACCGTCTCTCTTACTCGGCCGGCCTCCAGCTGAGCTCGCAGCGTGCCGAATGGGGCGTGACCAACTTCAATCCGCTGAGCGACATCAACGTAGGCTATGACTACGGTGTAGACGGCCCCTACAATTTCGTGCTCGCTCCCGAGAATGGCAGCGCGCTCAACATTCCGGCCGATTTCGCCCAAAATCTCTCCTTCATCGGCTTCCCCTCGCTAAGCGACCTGCTCGCTCCGCCAGCCGGTGCCAAGGAGTTGGGACTTCCCTCGCAAATCAACATCAAGGTGGTCAACCCCATGGTGCCCAAGCAGACGGTCAATGATTTCAAGCTGGGTGTAAATCTTCCCGGCGCCGAGGGCAAATATGAGCTGATAGCTCCCCTGGCCCTCAACGATGGCTCGACTATAGTGTACACCGATACCGAGGATGGCTGGAACGACGAGGATGTCGATGCTCTTACTATCACCAGCCTGTCGGCAACGGTCGATGTTACCAACTCGCTGCAGTTTGACGGTGAGCTTACAGCCTATCCCATCGACGTGGATGGTAATCGCATCCCCGGCGTCACAGTGTCGTCGTCGAAGATTTCGGCCAACTCTACCGACGAGCCTGTAACTATCACAATGACCGGCACCGTGAAGCACCTCGACGGCGTGACATTCGTAGCTCGTCTCAACAGCGCTGGCCGCGACCCGCTCACTCCATCTGAATCAATCGTGCTCAAAAACATCCGCGTAAAAGTGTCGGGATATTACGAAAAAGAACTCTAAAAACAAGAAAGACAAATGAAGCGCAAACTATTTACAATCGCTATCGGTGGCTTTCTTGCCGCCGCAACGCTATCGGCTCAAAATACCAACTCGGGTTACTTCCTCGACGGTTACACATACCGCTATGCCATGAACCCCGCCTACGGCAACGACAACAGCTTTGTGTCGATGCCGGCGCTGGGCAATGTCAACCTTGCAATGCGAGGTAATCTGCACCTGTCGAGCGTGCTCTACAATGTCAACGGCCGCACGGCCCTGTTTACCAACCCCAACATCAGCGCAGCTGAAGTGATGGGAAATCTCAGCGACAAGAACCGCCTGGGCACCGACATTAAGCTCAACATCATGTCGGCAGGTTTCAAGGCATTTGGCGGCTACAACACCGTGTCGCTCAACGCCCGTGCCGGCGTGAACGCCATGGTGCCCAAAGCACTATTCTCGCTGGCCAAGGAGGGTGTGACCAACACCACTTACGATATCACCGATCTTAACGCCAGCGCAATGGGATGGGGCGAAATCGCATTCAACCACTCGCGCGACATCAAGCAGGTGCCCGGCCTGCGTGTGGGTGCGAGCGTAAAATTCCTGATCGGTGTGGCCAACCTCGACGCCAACTTCAACAAGGCTCACCTCGTGCTTGGCGAAAATGCGTGGACAGCTACCACCAACGCCGACATCTATGCCAACCTGGGCAAGTTCCAGTACAAACTCGATACCAACAACCAGGGTAAGGAGTATGTCAACGGCGTTGATATGGATGGTGACGGTAGTGTGTCGCCCAACGGTTTCGGTATGAGCTTCGACTTGGGTGCCACTTACCGCTGGAGCGACTTTGACTTCTCGCTGGCCCTCCTCGACCTGGGATGGATCACATTCAGCAACACCAAGTTTGCCTCGACCAACGGCGATCGCACATTCAATACCGACGCTTACGTGTTCAGCGCCGACGACGACGCTACCAACTCGTTCGACAACGAATGGGACCGCTTTAAGGACAACCTCGACAACCTGTATCAGCTCACCGACAACGGCATCACCGGCTCACGCTCGCGCGCCCTTGGCGCCACACTCAACATAGGTGCCCGCTACGAGCTGCCGATGTATCGCAAGCTCCACTTCGGATTCCTCAGCTCTACACGCATCGCAGGCCGCTACTCATGGTCGGAGGGTCGCTTCTCGGCCAACGTCGCCCCAGTAAAAGCTTTCTCGGCCGACATCAACGTGGCATTCTCAACCTACGGCACATCTTTCGGATGGCTCCTGAACGCTCACCCCAAGGGTTTCAACATCTTCCTGGGCATGGATCACACGCTGGGCAAAGTCACCAAGCAGTTCGTGCCGCTGAGCTCCAACGCTTCGCTCAACTTCGGCATCAACTTCCCCTTCTGATCAACCCAGCTTTTCAACCAATACTCAAAAAAGGAGGCCGAGCAACTGCACGGCCTCCTTTTTGTGTATGAAGGTATTTTATTTCGCTTCACCATAGAGCTATTTTACCCACAGAGCCTAAATCAAGTACTGCGGTAGTAATGCCCAAGGCCTTGAATACACGGCTCATTGTGGGAAGCGTAATAACACTTTTCCCCTTTTCGAGCCGTGATATTTGAGCGCGTTGCACCCCTATTCGCTCACCTAATTGTTCTTGCGTCAGATGCTGAGCTTGACGAGCTTTCTTTATAGCTTCCCCTACGAAATAGGCATGAAGCTCCTCTTTGAGTTGGTTCTCCATTTTGTCTCTTTCTGGAG
>CAMWOD010000150.1 GCA_947175715.1 uncultured Porphyromonadaceae bacterium | reverse complement strand
AATCTACACCCCGATAAAGAACTTTAAGATCACCGTCGAAAACTTCCGCGGCGATCAGAAGACTGACTACGAGAAACTGATTCTTGAAATCACCACCAACGGCTCGATCCTCCCCAAGGATGCCCTCAAGGAGGCTGCCAAAGTGTTGATATACCACTTCATGCTCTTCTCCGACGAGAAGATCACCCTCGAAACTCCCGAAACTCAGGAGAACGAGGAATTTGATGAGGAAGTGCTCCACATGCGTCAACTCCTCAAGTCGAAGCTCACTGACATGGACCTCTCAGTGCGTGCGCTCAACTGCTTGAAGAGCGCCGAGGTTGAGACCCTTGGCGAGCTGGTGGTATTCAACAAGACCGACCTGCTGAAATTCCGCAACTTCGGTAAGAAGTCGCTCACCGAGCTCGACGAGCTCCTGGCCAACCTGAACCTGTCGTTTGGCATGGATATTTCAAAATACAAATTAGATAAAGAGTAATAACGATGAGACACAATAAATCATTCAACCACCTCGGCCGCAAGAAAGCCCATCGCGACGCGCTCTTGGCTAACATGACCATCTCGCTGATCATGCACAAACGCATCTTCACAACCCTGGCCAAGGCTAAAGCCCTCCGTCAATACGCCGAGCCCCTTATCAACCGTGCTAAGGAAGACTCTATGGCCAACCGCCGTCTGGTGTTCAAATACCTCCAGAACAAGTATGCTGTAACCGAGCTCTTCCGCGAAATCGCACAGAAGATTGCAGAGCGTCCCGGTGGATACACCCGCATCCTCAAGATCGGCAACCGTCTTGGCGACAACGCCGAAATGTGCATGATCGAGCTCGTTGATTACAACGAGAACATGCTCAAGGCCAAGGATGCCAAGAAGACCACTCGCACCCGTCGCTCACGCAAGTCGGCTCCCAAAGCCGCTCAGCCCCAGGTTGAGGAGGTGAAGGCCGAAACTCCCGCCGAGGAAGGTGCCACCGAAGCTCCTGTAGCCGAGTGATCAATAGCTCAGGCATGCCGCTTTCGTGCTCACCATCGCTCAGCTGAGCGTCAACAAGCCCACGGCGGTAGCCATTAATCAGTGAAATCAAATAATAAAAATAACGATGAAAAAAGACATCCATCCCTCAACCTACCGCGAAGTAGTGTTCAAAGACATGTCGAACGAAGAGATTTTCATCACTCGCTCGACAGTGGCCTCCAAGGAGACCATCGAAGTCGATGGCGTGACTTATCCTCTGGTTAAGCTTGAAATCACCAGCTCGTCACACCCCTTCTTCACCGGTAAGCAGAAACTCGTCGATACCGCTGGTCGCGTCGACAAGTTCATGAGCCGCTACGGCAACCGTCGCAAGAAATAATCTGGCACTACGGTACCATCAATACAATGAGCGCAGCCCCATGTCGAGGCTGCGCTCATTGTATGTATAAAATTTACGGCCCCGTCAGCCAAGATTGGAGAACGGGGCCGCAATGTCAATATATCGAAGTGATATCAATACATCGGTGTGAAGCCTTTGTGGGGCTCGAGCAGCTTGGTGGCATCGCCGGCAAAGTCGGGATACTTCGATGTTTCGAGTCGCAAGATTGGTGCTCCGGGCTTAAGGTTGCATTTCTTCAGGTCGATGTAGTACACGCCATGGTTGGTGACCAGGTCGAAGTAGTAGCGCAGGTCGGTGATGTCGGCGTAGGTGCGCCACTGGGTTGAGCTCACGTTGGGCTCGCCGTTGACGGTGTACTTATATGGCACGGATACGTTATACATTATAGTGCGGAGTATGGTCATGCCCAGCTCCGGGTCGTTGACGTGCTCCACATTCTTATCGAAGAAGTAGCCGCGTACGAAGCGGTCGGGGCTCTTGACGGTGCCCGGGAGCATGTTGACGCCACCTACGCCAAGCCAGTAGTCGTTGATGGCGTTCATCGATTGCCACTGCGGATCGTTGGTGAGCAGCGGTATGTCCTGTCCTACATATACATTTATGTCGCCGTGGTCAAACTCCAGTACGGCCGATCGACCGCTGGCATCGGTAATGCCCCAATGGAGGGCCGACACTGTGCCACCGTCGAATGTAGAGCCTGAGATGTTGAAATCATGCTTGCGCAGTACGTCGACCACCTCGTCGGTGGTGGCATTGTTGTCGAGCAGCCATGCCACAAACATAGCAAGCGACATAGGGGGACGGTTGGCCGTCGAGGCGTTGTCGTAGACGGTGCCTTTGCAGAACAGGCCGTTGATTACCAGTCCCTTTTCGTTCATTCCCTCGGTGATGCCACCATCGTAGCTCACGGCATAAACGGCGCCATACTTCGATGTCCATTCCACCGAGCCGGGCAGGTCGTTGCCTTTCTTATGGATGCCGGCGGGGTAGACGTAAAGGTTGGTGGGTATGGGGGTTTTCCAGTCGAGCGAACGACCTACGATACGTAGCGGTTGGGCCGTAGCTGTAGTGTCGCCCACGTAGAGCACGCGTGTACAGGCCTGGGCCTCGTAGGCTCCTGAGGCTGCGATGGCCAGAGTGGCAGCGATTGCTAAATGTAGTTTCATACGAAATAAGATGTTAAGTATAGTGATATTATTTTTTATCCCTCTTAGCGATAATGCATTTCTTTAGTATAAAACGCACCAACTGTCGCTGGTGTTCATCGCAGGTGGACGATTGATACTATTTTGCGATAAAATCGTGATATATAATCGAAAAGTCGTAAATTTGTGAAAATTCTTCAATATGAATGTCAACTGTACGAAATTGCTTATGGCCGTCGTGGCATACCTATGTGGAGCGGCTGCTCAGGCTGCGACTTTGAGCTGGGAAAGTCATGAAGTGACAGCATCTTCAATGGCTTTTACTCCATCACATCTGCTTGTGCTCAACGATGGTGAGATTCTGCCCCTTGACATCGCCACCGGACGCCCTGCCGCAGCCATTACCGCTACCAATATTCGCCAGATAGGCAACAGTGGCGACGGCACTGCTTGGGCGTGCCGCTACGACACCTCCTCGCCGAGTGGACCGCAGATTGTGCTGTCGACGATCGCTTCCGACGGCGCTATGGGCCATGAGCATGCCATCTCCACCTCTCAGCTCGATCCTGCGGCCTACAACGGCGTGAGGGAGCACACCTTTGGCCCAGTGACTGTGGCTGGCTCCATAGCCGACGGTAGCGCTACAGTGGCGTTTGTCGAAAAAATCATCGCCAACGATCAGGCTCTCACCGAGTCGCTGCGATTGTGGCGCATCTACGGCATCTTTGACCCTTCGGCGCCTCCAACCGCCCGCTATAGCGATCTTTGCGTCATCGATCAATACCCCTACGTCACAATTTTCCCCGATGTTAACACGCAAGTAGCGCTCGCCACACTCACATGCTCCATCACCGACAATAGCGACGACGTGCCTTACTTCTACACCTCGCGCTCAGCCACCCAGCAGGTCAAACAGCGCCTCACAACGCCCGTGCAGCCCGCCGCATCACTTACCGGCATCAGCCTTGCCACGATAGGCGATGACACCTACTTCCTTTATGCCAGTAAGCCCGGAGAGGTAGTATTGACCCAAGTTGGCGATCCAGCCGAAGGATTTGCCGACGGCAACTTGCGATATATAGCCACTCTCACCATGAGTGCTACCAACGCTACTGCACCAAGTAAGCCCGAAGTGTGTATAGCCACAGCCGCAGTCGACAATCAGCTTGCTGTAGCGCTATACACCCAGGGACGAGCTCTCGCACTCTACCGCCATGGATCGGGAAACAATGGGGTGGGTGAAGAGGCCGGACTCTCCCAGCCGCCATTCGGCATCAGCGGCACAGCTGTAACGGCTTTCGTTCCGCTCGAGGCCTACGATCTATTGGGGCGCAAAAAGCTTAAGCTTGCCGAGGGTGCCACGGCTTCACTCCCTGCGGGCGCATACGTGATCCGATGCGGTGCCGACACGCAAGTCGTTGCGCTGCGCTGAAGCGCCGATACATTACGGCAGCCGTAAAAAATAGACAAATGTGAGGGCGCAATTGATAAAATTTTTGTTGGAACAAAAAAATATTATTATCTTTGCACCGCAAAGGCGCCGAAACGGCTTGCGACCACAAGGTGCATCAGCGCCTTAACTACATAATGGAGAGGTGGGTGAGTGGCTGAAACCACCAGTTTGCTAAACTGACGTAGGAGCA
>CAMWOD010000149.1 GCA_947175715.1 uncultured Porphyromonadaceae bacterium | reverse complement strand
GGTCGCTTCGCTCCCATCATGCGGGGTTAACTACAACATCGCCACATCCGTGGCTACTTCAACCTTGTCCACTTAATCTGCTTCTGCTATAGTCGGCCTCTGCTATAATCCGAATCGTCCTGTTACGAGTCGTCCAAGTCGTCCCATTTGTATGAAAGGTCTGAAATGTCTGATAGGTCTTATAACTCCAATAATTCCGATTTGAGCCGCGGTGCGGCGATATTGTTCTGAACCCCACATGAAGCGAAGCGAGTGTGGGGGATGAAAGTCCATAAGGTCACCAGAGTGCCGGAGGCATGATGTCATGGTAAGAGACAAAGACCGGCAACTACGCCGCCGTGGTGTTTTGTGAGGGATTGCGCTCCCACAAGCTGCATGCACCTAACGGCGCATTTGCATGTGGCTAACTTGACCTGCGGCGCTGCCGCAGCTTACCGTAACTTCCTTGAGGCCACAGTTTTAAATAATCAACACTTCAACCTCCACAGCGGACTCTCCCAGGCCGTTGGTGATGAGAACAGTTTTCTCGCCAACATAGTCGCATGTTGCGAAGCTCGAGTACGCTGGTGTTAATGAGTGTTAAATTTGGGGGATTGCGGGGGATGGGAGCTATATTTATGACGAAATTTGAGAAGATATGCGACGGAAATTTATCTATATAATGTGTGTGGCTGCGTGGCTGGCGATGATGGCAAAGGCTCGTCCAGAAGTCCATCCGGTGACCGACGATGCTTATGGCGTGACTAATGACGCTCATGGAGTAGGGGTGAGGATCAACGGCGGAGGGCGTAATGTGTATTTTGTGTTCTCGGCTGATTCGGCATTTGAGGGAGCCGGGTATGCGCTCGATGCTATGCTCCAGAGTGGATGCAAAGGGTCGTTCTTTTTTACAGGACGCTTTTTGCGCGACACCGCCAATCGTGATGTGGTACGTCGCATTATCTCAGAGGGGCACTACGTTGGGCCTCATTCCGATCAGCATCTGTTGCTTGCTGAGTGGGATGACGCGCGTACGCCGTTGGTAGCTGCCGACTCGCTTATGGCCGACACCAGAGCTAACCTTGTCGCACTGGCGCATAGCGGTGTAGACACAGCTGGTGTCATTTGGTATATGCCTCCGTACGAATGGGCTTCTAAGTGTCATGCCGATGTCGTCCGCTCAATGGGGATGACTCCGATTGCCCCGACCCCCGGCATACTTACCTATCGCGACTACACAACGCCTGATATGGAACAATATTTCACGACCGATTCAATCTATCGTCAGTTGCTTGGCTATGAGTCGACACACGGTCTCAGTGGGGCAATAGTGATAGTACACTTAGGCACGCATCCGCTGCGCAAGGACAAATTCTATTACCGTTTCCCTCAGTTGCTTGATACCCTCCAAGCCCGCGGCTACACCATGGAGAGGTTGCCCAGAGATAATGTCTGTCGCTAAGATTGTATTGGTACAAAGAGAAGGAGGCAAACACGATTTTAGTGTTTGCCTCCTTCTTGATAGTTTATCTTGAGCGGCTTTTAAGCCTTAGCTGTCTTGCGGTTGCGACGCTTGCTGTCGGTGAGGTAGGCCACGGGTGCTGCCACATAGATAGTGGAGAGTGTACCGGTGATTACACCGAAGAGCATAGCGAAGGTGAACGAACGGATGGCGTCACCACCAAGGATGAAGATACACAGGAGCACGAGCAGGGTTGACACTGAGGTCATCACCGTACGGCTCAAGGTAGAGTTCATTGACATGTTGATGATGTCGTATAGGTTCTGCTTGGGATAGAGACCCACGTTCTCACGCACACGGTCGAATACCACCACGGTATCGTTGATCTGATAACCGATCACCGTAAGGATAGCGGCGATAAATGTCTGGTCGACCTCCATCGCAAACGGCATGATACCCCAGAACAGTGAGTAGAAGCCGATAATGGTGAATGCGGTGAATGCTACTGCTGCCAACGCACCGAGCGAGAAGGCTACGTTGCGGAATCGGAGCAGGATGTAGAGGAACATGGCGATGAGTGAGAGCATCACGGCTATGTAGGCCTCGTTGCGCATATCGTCGGCTACCGAGGGTCCTACTTTCTGTGATGATACGATACCCTGCGACTCGTCGGTGGTAGAGAACTCATCAACAGTCATGTCGCCAAGTTCGGGCTTGAGTGCTTTGTAGAGTTTGGCTACGATTTCCTTCTCAACGCCAGCGCCTTCCTCGTCGATCTTGTAGTTGGTCGAGATACGTACCTGGTTGGAGCTTTCGATCTTGATTACCGAGAGAGCGTTGGGCATGGGGAACTCTTCGCGGAGCTGGTCTACGAGAGTCTGGGGCTCTACGGGTTTCTCAAATTTCACTACATAGTTGCGACCGCCGGAGAAGTCGATACCCTGGTTGAGACCCTGGGTGAAGAGTGACACGATGACGATTGCAACGAAGATACCTACCACCGAGAAGCTTACCTTGCGCTGAGCGAGGAAGTTGATGTGGGTATTGGTGAAGAGGTTGCGTGAAAGCTTGGTAGAGAATTTGAGGTTGTTGAACCAGCGGGTCTTCTGGCCGAGGATGAACACGATGCGGCTCAGGTAAACGGCTGTGAAGAATGAGCAGATGATACCGATGATAAGGGTGGTAGCGAAGCCTTTGATAGGACCAGTACCGTAGAGGAGGAGGATTACACCGGTGATGATTGATGTCAAGTTAGAGTCGAAGATCGCTGAGAAAGCGTTGGAGTAACCGTCGGCGACGGCTTGCTTCACGTTCTTGCCTGCGCGAAGCTCTTCCTTGGCGCGCTCGAAGATAAGCACGTTGGCGTCAACTGCCATACCCAGGGCGAGCACGATACCGGCGATACCCGACAGGGTGAGCACTGCCTGGAATGAGGCGAGGATACCCAAGGTGAAGAAGAGGTTGCAGATCAAGCCGAAGTTGGCGATCAAGCCGGGAGCCCATCCGTAGATGCTTACCATGAAGATCATCAGCAGCACTAATGCCACGATGAATGAGATGAAGCCCGATTCGATGGCCTGCTGACCGAGCGACGGACCGATTACCTGGTCGGAGATAATCTCGATGCGAGCGTCCATCTTACCGCTCTTAAGCACGTTGGCCAAGTCTTGGGCCTCTTCAACGGTGAAGTTACCGGTGATCTGTGAGCGACCACCCTCGATCACTGAGTTGACGTTGGGGTAAGAATATACTTGGTTGTCGAGCACGATGGCTACGGGGCGGTTGAGGTTGTCCTTGGTGATGCGGGCCCAGCGTTTTGCACCGTCATTGTTCATGGTCATGCTCACCACGTTGCCTTGCAGCTGCTCGAAGTCGGCGCTTGCCGATGTCACTACTGAGCCGTCGAGGGCAGCCTGGCCGTTGTTGGTGCGCAGGGCTATAAGGTTGTAGGCGTTGGCTTTCTTGCCGTTGGCACCCTTGACTTCGTGGGGCTTAACTTCCCATGCGAATTTAGCGTCGGAGGGTATGTACTTCTTAGCCAGGTCGCTGTTGAGGATAGCCATCACTGCAGCTGTATCGCTGGCCGAGCCCACGATGGGAGTGTGGGCCATGGGCGACATCTCAAGCATCAGTGTGGCGAGGGTGTTTTCGGGGTCGTTGCCGGCGAGCTCCTGATCAAGCTGCGCTATGCGCGAGCCAAGCTCCTCGGTGGTGTAGGTAGCGTAGAACTCGAGGTTGGCTGACTTCTGAAGAAGTTCGCGCACGCGCTCGTGGTCTTTAACGCCGGGGAGCTCGAGCAGTATCTGGCCATCCTTGCCTTGAAGCACCTGGATATTGGGAGATACTACGCCGAATGCGTCGATACGGTTGCGGAGCACGTTGGTGGCCGAGTTGTTGACGCGGTCTTTTACTTCGGTTTTGAGCTTTGTAGCAACGGCGTTGTCGCTGTCGCCCGACTTGATGACTTCGGGGAATACTACCGAGAAGTCGGCGTTGGGGTTGAGCGCCTTGTATTCAGCTACGAAGGTGCCGACGAAGTCGTCGGTTTGGTGGTTTTTGAATTTATCGTTGGTGGCAGCGATAGCCTTGTCAAAGTTCTCGTCCTTGGCCTCATTCTTGATTGAAGTGAGGATGTCGGGGATTGACACTTGGAGGATAACGTTCATACCGCCCTTAAGGTCAAGACCGAGTCCTACGCCCCACTTCTGGATGTCGTTGTAGG
>CAMWOD010000148.1 GCA_947175715.1 uncultured Porphyromonadaceae bacterium | reverse complement strand
TTCGACGCCCGTCTGACCGGATGGCACACCTACAAGCAGCTCGACATCGAATTTGCCGGTGATCTCGCAAGCAACTTCAACCGGCATATCGAGAAAAATTATCGTAACTCATGGACTTTTAATGTCGGCGCGGAATATCGTGTTACCGACCGCTTCGATGCTCGCTTAGGTATGCTTATCGATACAACACCGGTGCGCAAAACTCACTACAATCCCGAAACTCCCGGTATGACCAAGATTGAGCCCACTATCGGTTTGTCATTCCGCCCCGTGAAGAATGTTTCAATCGATGCATCGCTCCTTTATGTAGCAGGTCTCGGCGCTAATAATGCCGAGTGCACATATAAAGACATGATCACACAGCAGCCCGTAGTATTTAAAGCTGACTACAAGTTGCATGCCTTCTGCCCGGCTATCGGAGTAAACCTCAATTTCTAAAAAATTATAAATGCACCACAGGGTGGGGCATAGTTAGCAAAAAAATGGTAAATTTGCGGTGGAATATCCTTATTGGAGGTTCCACCGCTTTTTTGCACTGTCGTATATTCATCGTATAATCGGCAGATTCATAACTTACCGAAATTTAACCCAATAGATCTATGGCATTAAAACGAAGCGCTTTAGGGCGTGGACTCGACTCGTTGATTTCGATGGATGATGTACCCGCACGCGGTTCATCAGCTATCAGCGACATCAATATATCGCAAATCGCACCCAATCCCGACCAGCCTCGTACCACCTTCGATGAAGAAGCGCTCGACGAGCTTGCTGCATCGATACGTGAGCTTGGTATCATACAGCCTTTATCGCTTCGCAAAGTAGCCCAGGGGCAATATCAGATTATTGCCGGTGAGCGTCGTTACCGCGCAGCCATCAAGGCTGGCCTGCAAACTGTTCCGGCTTATATACGCACAGCCAACGACAGTGAACTCACTGAAATGGCTCTTATAGAAAACATACAGCGTGAAGATTTAAATGCCATAGAGATAGCGCTGACGTTTAAAAAGCTAATAGATCAATACAACCTTACTCAGGAGCGACTGAGCGAACGCATAGGCAAGAAACGCGCCACGATAGCCAACTTCCTTCGATTGTTGCGACTCCCCGCAGAGGTGCAATTGGGCCTACGCGATAAGCGAGTAGATATGGGGCATGCCCGCGCATTGCTTTCGATTGAACAGCCCTCGCTCCAGCTTAAGCTATATGAGCGCATCATCAAGGAGGGCCTTTCGGTAAGGAAGGTCGAGGAGCTTGCCAAGCAATATCGAGAGGGTAAGGTAGTGCCTTCGTCGGGAAGCAAAGAGTCGGGAAATATCAACCGCACCTTTGAGCCTCTAAAACGCCAACTTTCGTCACGATTCCAGACACCGGTTTCGGTAACTTGCGATAAGACGGGTAAAGGTAAAATCACATTTCAATTTCGTGATGCTGACCAACTTACCAAATTGATCACAATCTTTGATACTATAAAACTGCAAGACAGTAACGAGTGATATACTTTATCTTAAAGTATTGATCGACAGGCGGCAATGGAAAAAGACTATAAGAATAACTCACCGAAACAACTCGACACGCTATCACAGGCAGTGATATATGTGATAATCATTGTGTTGGTTTTTCCTCTTAGTCTTTTCTCCAGACCCCAAACTACCAATCCTCAGGCTCAGCAACTGACGAATATCACTGAACCTCCGATGCCGAGCGAAATACCCCTCAACGAGCCTGTCGAAAAACCATCGGAAGTAGTGATCGACGCTATCCAATCGCGCGGCGACACGCTACAGCTTATGCCTGTTGATACAGTGCCGGTGGTGGCCGAGCAATTGTCAAACGACACTACCAAAGTATCTAAGCTACCCGAATGGGAAACGCGCGACATAGTATTCAATCCCGATCCCACACGCGCTGTGTGGCTTTCGGCTTTGTTCCCCGGGCTGGGGCAGATTTACAACCGTCGGTACTGGAAGCTACCTATCATAGTTGGAGGCTATCTTGGTCTCGGCTATGCCACCAACTGGAACAACAACATGCTGCGCGACTATACCCGAGCCTATAATGATGTGATGGACAATGATCCATCAACCAACAGCTATATGGATTTTTTCCCCACGACCACAACTGAGGAAAGCCTTGATAAAACGTGGCTCACCAATGTGCTGAGAACACGTAAAAACTTCTATCGACGCAATCGCGACCTATGTATTATATGCATGGTAGGTGTATACCTTGTGGCGATGCTCGATGCCTACGTTGACGCGTCGTTGTCGCACTTCGACATCTCTCCCGATTTGTCGCTCGATGTAGCCCCGGCCGTTATCCAGGATGGTCACAATCGTCTCCCTTCACTTGGTCTGCAATGGGCCATAACATTTTAATCACCATGTTAAACCGACTTATCTTATCACTGACTCTCACACTGGGATGTACTACACTTGCCACAGCGGCACCATCGATTCTCACTATCAAGGAGACAATCACCGATACCGCTATTGTATACCCCGAGAGTTTTGAAACCGATACTCATAAGATGATGCAGAACTGGTATCTGCAAAACTATACCGATCTTGACCATGAGGCCGATTCGAGGCCCTTGATTGAGGTATCGGAGCAGGTGTATATCGACCGTTTGAGTCACATGCCCACAATAATCGAGATGCCCTATAACCAGGTGGTGAAATCGTATATTGAGATGTACACTCAGAAGAAGCGCTCGCTCGTGGAGAATATGCTTGGCATGAGTCTATACTATATGCCCATCTTCGAGCAGGCGCTCGAGCGCGAAGGGTTGCCGCTGGAACTTAAGTATCTGCCGGTGATAGAGTCGGCTCTCAATCCCGACGCTGTGTCGCGTGCAGGCGCAACCGGTCTGTGGCAGTTCATGCTGCCTACAGCCCGAGGCTTGAGCCTTGAGGTAAATTCGCTTGTCGACGAACGACGCGACCCGGTGCGCTCATCAGAGGCCGCTGCTAAATATCTTAAACAGTTGTATGATATTTATGGTGACTGGTCGCTGGCGATTGCCGCTTACAATTGTGGCCCTGGTAACGTAAACAAGGCGTTGCGTCGAGCCGGTGGCGACTCTTCAAACAAGGATTTCTGGACAATCTACCCCTTGCTGCCAGCCGAAACACGCGGCTATGTGCCTTGCTTCATCGCAGCCAACTATGCTATGAACTACTATAAGGAACACAATATAAGCCCGGCATTGGCACGCAAGCCTATCATCACCGACACTGTGGAGGTGAACAAGCGTGTGCATTTCGACCAGATTTCCAATGTTCTCAACATACCGCTCGACGAAATCAGGGTGCTTAATCCTCAATATCGCCAAAATGTGATACCAGGCGATATACATCCCTACAAGCTTGTGCTCCCTTCACATCAGGTGTGCTCATATGTGATGAGCGAGGATAGTATTTTGGCTTATAAGGCGTCAGAATACAATCGTCGGACAGTAGTTGAGCCGGCAACCTACGCATCGGCAACAGTATCGTCGGATGGAGAATACGTTACTGAGCAGGTGGTGAAGTATCACAAGGTAAAGCGCGGTGAAACCCTCACATCTATTGCCCGCAAATATGGGGTAACGGTCAGCGCTATTAAACGCACAAATAAAGTGAAAAAAGCTCTCCGTGGGCAGACACTTAAGATTGTGACCACCCGACGTGTTAAAATCAAGCAAGATCCTGCTGTAGAAGAGAAGTCTACTCCCGACAACTCAGCATTGGCCGACAATAGCGTAGCCAGAGATGCTGATGATCAGCGCCAGGAGGTGACCGACGACAACTCAGTTTCGACCGAAGAAGTTAATGCTGAAATCGAAAATGCAGTACAACCTGACGATGCTGTCAATCAAGTCGAGGAAGCTGCACCAGCAACTGCCAAAACTTCAACTGCTACTTCAAAAGAGCGTCGTGTGAAGAAACCTGAGGCCAAAAAAGCTCCCAAAAAAGATACAACCAAAACTGTGATAGTGAAAAAGGGTGATTCTCTCGACAAGATAGCCCGTCGCAACGGTACAACAGTCAAGGAGCTTCGTCGCCTCAACGGCAATCTGCAAGGAAATAAGATAAAGCCAGGGCAAAAGATACGCGTGAAATAATGAGGCTTCTATCGCCGCGACATTATTGGACCTATAATGTGAACAAGTCGAAACTTGAACACATACCGTGCTATGTAGTTGACCGCAACCGAGCATATC
>CAMWOD010000147.1 GCA_947175715.1 uncultured Porphyromonadaceae bacterium | reverse complement strand
GCTATGCCGTCGACGCAGGCTCAGAGTCTCAAACGCGAGTTCCGCTCCACATGGATCTCTACCGTGTGGGGTCTCGACTGGCCCGGCACAGCCAAAACGGGCACGACTTCAACCAAAATCGCCGAGCAGAAGAAAGTCCTCACCGACTACCTCGACAAGATGCAAGCCGCCAACATGACCGGTGTATGCTTCCAAGTGCGGTCAAGAAGCGACGCTTACTACAAGTCGTCATACGCTCCCTGGTCATCCGATGTGTCAGGCACACGCGGCAAGGACCCCGGATGGGACCCCCTGGCGTTCGCAGTAGCCGAAGCCCACAAGCGCGGCCTCGAGCTTTACGCATGGATCAACCCCTACCGCTGGTCTACAGCCAGCGACTGGACCACCCCCACCGACAAAGAGTGGATCAACAAGGGGTGGATCATAACCCACGGCTCAGCCAAATACCTCAACCCCGGCATAAAGGGGGTACACGACCATGTGATCAACGTGGTTGACGAGATTGTGCGCGGCTACAACGTCGACGGCCTTATTATCGACGACTACTTCTACCCCAACGGCATCTCGAAAAAATCAGACGCTTCCGACTACCAGACATTCAAAGACAGCGGCACCTCGCTCAGCATCAGCGACTGGCGTCGCCAGAATGTCAACACACTGGTGGCCGACATCCACAAGAAGATTCTCGAAGTACGTCCCGACGTGCGCTTCGGTATTGGCCCTCCCGGAGTTGGTGGCGCTTCAGCATCGAAGTATAGCCTACCCTCCACTACATCCTACGGCATCAAGGCTACCGACTGGCAGTATGACGGCCAGTTCACCGACCCGCTGCAGTGGATGTTCTCAGGCAGTATCGACTTCATCTCACCTCAGATTTACTGGCACACCAACCACTCATCGGCACCCTACGGACCGCTGACCAACTGGTGGAGCAATGCCGCCGCCAAGGCTGGCCGCCACCACTACGCCAGCATGTCGATATCCGACCTTGCCGACAACAACACTGAGGACTATTGGGCCGAATACGCAACCGAGGTTCAGCTCAACCGTCAATACACCCAGAATAATGCTCCAGGCTACTGCCTGTTCCGCACAGCATTCATCAGCGGCCCCTCAGCTACCGGACTGGGCGACTACCTGGTAGAACACACATCAGGAGGCAAAGTGCTTCAACCCGAGGTGACATGGAAGTCGGAATACATGCACACATACGCAGCTCCCGCCAACTTTGCGCTCAATGGGTCAAAACTCACATGGGATGCCGTCACCGATGGCAACCGCCTGATACGCTACTCGGTCTACGCAGTGCCCTCGACTGTCACTAAGACCGATGCCCTGGGCGCCGACGGCGACGGCATCGATGCCCAATACCTGCTTGGTGTCACCTACACCAACGCTTACACCCTACCCTCCGACCTCGCAACCGACCACTGGTATGCGGTGAGCGTATACGACGGCTTCAGCCACGAGCACGAGGCCGCCTACGCCAACTACGTCGACAATGTCGACCCCAACCCGTATATCCCCACCAAGGAGGATGTAAACTACCCCATGGTCGGCACCAACACTTTTGAGAACATATGGATCAAAAGCACAGCCTCGCCCTGGGACAACTTCACACAAGAGAGCAATGGCTCGTTCAACCGCGGATTCGTGGTGCGCGGCGACGGACTCTACATATCAGGCCGCGACGCCAACTCATCGACCGCCAACCTATACTTGGCCCACTACGACCGTCTTACTGGAGAATTCTTGGGCAACATCCCCCTCAATGGCGGACAATGCTCTTATTTCCCCTGCAACGACGTTATCAAAGATGATGCCGACAATATCATCATTACCAACCTCTCGCTCAACATTGCCACCACTCCCCTTAATATATATAAGGTGAATGTAGAAAACGGCAACGTGTGGAAGCATGCCGAACTCACCTACTCCGAAGGTGGCCGCATCGACCACTGCGCCGTGTCGGGCGACGTCACAGGCGACTTCTACGTATGGGCAGCCATAGCAGCCACCAACAAGGTGGTAAGATGGAAAGTCACCACAGGAGGCAAAGTCCTCGCCACCGAAGTCTGCACCCTGGGCGAACTTTACCCCACCAAGGCCACATCGCTCGGCACCGCTCCCGTAGTCATCAAGGGTGATGGCGACGCATTCTACGTCAACGGATCGGCCACAGCCCTTACCCGCTACAAATTCCAGGCAGGCAAGACCGTCAAGTCCGACGACTCATTCACCAACGCCGACGCCTCAATCCGTCCACAGGCCACACACAATGGTGGCACATGGCTCAAGTACGGCGATCTCAACCTCATCGTAAGTCCCCGCGACGGACATGACGGCAAGAATGGTGGATACCGCTGGGACGTGCTCTCAACCGACGACAACCACACTTACGCCTCGATGGAGTCGCTCTATCAGATTCCCACCAACGGCCTCGGTAAAGTAAACAATACCATCTTCCAGGCCCAGACCGACCACTACATCGACAAATCCGATGAAAACCGCGGAGCTTATATTTACACATACGCCCCCGGCAACGGACTGGCAGCCTACAAATTCTTCGACACCAACCCCGCTGGTGTTGACAATGTGACAGCCGCCACAACCATCAAGGTCAATGTCTATGGCCGTCAGATATGCCTGTCGGAGGTAGCTGAGAGCATCGACCTGTACACACCCGCCGGCACCCTCGTTGCCAGCGCACGCAACGAAGGTGGCATCTACTGCAACGTAGCTCCCGGCCTCTACCTGCTCCGCATCGTAGCCGCCGGCGAAGTCATCACCCAAAAGCTCATCATCCGATAACCCCCCTACCCTCTTCACACACAAAAAGCGGTTGCCTCCCAGCAACCGCTTATTTTTTTCCCAAGGTCTGCTTAACAAGTCATCCGGGTAAAATATCAAGCAATGGTTTTGAATAAGGATCTTGGCTAAGAAGCGAAAAATTAAGACAATTGATAGTATTCTAAAAAATATGATTAACTTTGTAACGAAATTACTGGCCACGCCGATATGCCCGCTCAAAGAGATGAAACGGGAGGTAGTGGGAGGAATTTTCTAAATATTTTTAGAAAAGGCGTTTACTCAGCGCTTTGTTTTTGACATCTTGAAATCTGGCAGTTTCATATTCTCGTCAAACAACGAAGTAATGGTAGATGTCCGCAGGTAAGCCTCTATGTATGCTTCATGACCTCAGCCACCTGGCATCTGGTTATGAAAGTATGTATATACTTGCTTATCGGCGTGGGATCTGCTGTTGTTCATTCTGACGAGAAGGGCACATGCCAGAGCCTCAAGATGTGGGACGAGCAACGACGACAGTTTCCCACGTCTTTTTTTTGTAATTTATCGTCTACTTCTTCATTGGGAAACTGAAGATAACTTTTTTTCATTTTCCCAATGAAGCATTGTATACGTTCTTTATTCTTCACAATTGCAGCACTAATGACATGTGCGGCAATGGCTCAAGATGTTGTAATTCTTCGCTCAGGCGATGAGCTCAAAGGGAGAGTAACACAGGTCAGTCAGACGGATGTGAAATTAGAGCCTAAGAGTGGTACAATATTTTCCAAATCATCAGAGATAGTTTCCATTAATCCTGCCGATATATATTTAATAAAATATAAAGAGCGAGGTAATCTATATTTTAAGGAGAACGGCCAACGTGTTTCAGGAGAAAAGCAAAAAATCGATCGTTCGGCCGACATAGTATACCTCTGTGATGGGAAAGAAATACAAGCATGGGATCTGAAACGCGATATTGACCAAATCACATTCCGCACCCATAAAGACGTCAAGAAAGCGGAATCATCGACAACTAACATACCTAATGCTGAGGTATTCATGATAAAATATTCAGATGGATCACGCGATGTGATTTCTGATATTACTTATAACAAGCCTCAGGAAATTGCCACAGCCGACGAATCAAAGAATGCCGAACCTCAGATAAAAGTAGTGTTCTACACTGTAAAACCAGGCGATACACTTGCTAAGATAGCCGAGGACTACAACATCACAGTTGATGAACTTCGCACATGGAATGAGATAGGAGCGTCGGTAAAAGATAATACTCGACTAAAACAGGGCACTCAATATATAATTCATCAGAAAATCAGTCAATGAAAAAGATTGCTTTACTATCGTCGGTTTTTGCCGTAATTTATTTATTAAGCAGTTGTGGCAACCCCACCAATGAATTAGTACGCATTATTGCCGAGCGCGAT
>CAMWOD010000146.1 GCA_947175715.1 uncultured Porphyromonadaceae bacterium | reverse complement strand
CGCCAAGCAAGCTGATGGAGCCGTTGAGCTTCGCATGGGCAACACCATGCTCCTGGCCACTGTGGTATCGGCCAAGGAGGCTGGCGAGGGTGTGGACTTCATGCCCCTGACAGTGGAGTACAAGGAGAAGTTCTCGTCCAACGGACGTTTTCCCGGCGGCTTCCTCAAGCGCGAAGGACGTGCTTCCGACTATGAAATCCTTACAGCCCGTCTGGTTGACCGCGTGCTTCGTCCCCTTTTCCCCGACAATTATCACGCCGACACAATTGTACAAGTCACCATGTACTCGGCCGATGGCCAGGACATGCCCGACGCACTGGCAGGTCTCGCTGCATCGGCAGCTCTCACTGTCAGCGATATACCCTTCAACGGCCCTATTTCTGAGGTGCGCGTAGCTCGCATCAATGGTGAGTTTGTGATCAACCCCACATTCGATCAACTTGAGAGCGCCGACCTTGAGCTCATGGTCGGTGCTACTTATGATAACATCATGATGGTGGAAGGTGAGATGAAAGAGGTGAGCGAGGATGTGCTTCTCGCCGCACTTAAGGCCGCCCACGATGCCATCAAGGAGCAGTGCAAAGCACAGATGGAACTGGCTCAAGAGGCCAATGCCACTGTGAAGCGCGAATACTGCCATGAAGTCAATGATGAAGATCTTCGCAAGGATGTGCGCGAGAAGTGCTACGACAAGGCCTACGCAGTAGCCAAGGCCGGTTGTGCCGACAAGCACTGGCGTCAGGATAGCTTTGACGCTATATGCCAGGAATACATCGACTCACTCCCCGAGGAGGAGCGCGATGAGAAGGCTCCACTGGTAAAGCGCTACTACCACGATGTAGAGAAGGACGCTATGCGCCGCTGTGTGCTCGATGAAGGTATACGCCTTGATGGCCGCAAGACCGACGAGATACGTCCCATCTGGTGCGAGGTAGATTACATCCCCGGCCCTCACGGATCAGCAGTGTTCACCCGTGGTGAAACTCAGTCGCTGGCCACTGTAACTCTCGGTACCAAGCTCGATGAGAAGATACTCGATGAGGTGCTCAATCAGGGTCACGAGCGTTTCTTGCTCCACTACAATTTCCCCCCATTCTCTACAGGTGAAGCCCGCGCTCCCCGCGGAGTGAGCCGTCGTGAAGTAGGTCATGGCAATCTTGCCCACCGCGCCCTCAAGAGCATGCTTCCCGACGATTTCCCCTACGTGACACGTATCGTGAGCGATATACTTGAGTCAAACGGATCATCGTCGATGGCTACTGTATGCGCCGGTACCCTCGCTCTGCTCGACGCCGGTGTGAAGATGAAGCGCCCCGTAGCCGGTATTGCCATGGGTCTGATTTCTGACTCTGAAAGTCCCAAATACGCAGTGCTTAGTGATATCCTCGGTGATGAGGACCACCTGGGCGACATGGACTTCAAAGTTACTGGTACTACTGAGGGTATCACAGCTACTCAGATGGATATCAAGTGCGACGGTCTGTCGTACGAGATACTTGAGAAGGCTCTCAATCAGGCCAAGGCCGGACGTCTGCACATCCTCAATATCATCAACGAGACAATACCTCAGCCCCGCGAAGACTACAAGCCTCATGTGCCTCGCATCGTGACCATGATTATCCCCAAGGAGCTCATTGGTGCGGTGATTGGCCCTGGTGGCAAGATAATTCAAGGTATTCAGGAGGCATCAGGCGCTACTGTATCGATTGACGAAATCGACGAGGGTGGTTACATCGAGGTTGCCGCTGCCAACAAGGCATCGATCGATAAGGCAATGGAGATGATCAACGCCATTGTTGAACTTCCTGAGGAAGGAAAAGTTTACACCGGCAAGGTTAAAACCATCCAGGACTTCGGCGCATTCGTTGAGTTCATGCCCAACCGCGATGGTCTGCTCCACATCTCTGAAATATCATGGAATCGCCTCGACAATATGGAGGCTTCAGGTATTAAGGAAGGTGATACCGTCACTGTTAAGCTCCTTGAGGTTGACAAGAAGACCGGCAAATACCGCCTGTCGATGCGCGCCCTTCAGGAGAAACCTGAAGGATGGGTAGAACCCCAGCGCGGTCCCCGCGGCCCTCGTCGTGAAGGTGGCGACCGCGGACCCCGCCGTGAAGGTGGTGATCGTGGACCTCGCCGTGATAACAACCGCGGACCCCGTCGCGACTAATTAGATAATCGCTTCAAAACATATCAGCGGGCTGAGCCTTCAAAGGTTGCAGCCCGCTTTCTTTGCTATATAAACATGCAAAAAAACAAGCTCTCCACTGCGTGATAACAGCGGAGAGCTTTAGATGTGTTGTGTGAAGTGGGTTTACTCGAACTCGACGAGTACGGCATCGGTGCCTACTACTTCATCGGGCTTGACGAATACGCGTTTCACCACTCCGTCCTTTTCGGCAGTGACATCGTTCTCCATCTTCATTGCTTCATATACAAGGAGTATCTGGCCTTTCTTCACGGCGTCACCTTTCTTCACGCTCACCGAGATAACACGGCCACCCATCGGAGCCTTGATGGTAGGACCGGTAATGGGTGCGTTGTCCACTTCCTCGGTAACTTCTACCTTAGCTTCGGCAGGAGCCTCGGCAGCCTTCTTGGCATCATATTCCTCCTGACGACGTTTGCGCAAGAAGCCATTCGCAACTGTTGGGAGGAGCTGGAGCAGCAGATATTCTTCATTGTTTGACGCCAACTTCACGCCGCCCAGATCGTCGAGGGTAGGGTTGTCGGGCATCTTATAAGAAGCTGTGTCGTAGGGCTTCTCCTCAGCGCTGCCGGTGATTTGAGCACGGAACTGCGGGTCAACTGGCACGGGAGTTTTGCCATACTCACCCTTGACGAGCGATATGAACTGATTGGAGGTGGTGGCATAGTCGGGGTTGCCCTTCTTGCGGTTGAGAGCCACGCTTACAGCCTGTGAGCCTACAATCTGGCTTGTGGGTGTCACAAGGGGCACGAGGCCTGCATCGCGGCGCACCTTGGGTATGAGTCGCATAGCGTCGTCGAGCAGGTCGCTGGCGCCAAGCGATTTGAGCTGAGCCACCATATTGGAGTACATACCACCAGGCACTTCTGCGTCCTTAACGAGCAGATTGGGCTTGGGGAAGCCGAAATACTCCTCGATGCCGTGGCATGCCTCAAGCAGAGCCTCCTCATCCAAGCCCTTAGCGGCAGCGATGGCGGTGTCGAATAGAGCGTCAACCTCGGCAGGGAGGGTGTCTTTCAGCGGGTCAAATTCCTTGGGGAAGTTGTCTTTGTTGAGGTCGTAAGCGGCGAGGTCTTTGCGCACACCTTCGAGCTGTTTGCGTATCTTGCCTACAGCCTCCATGTTTACTTCAACCTCTACGCCCAGCTTCTTGCAGAATACGTAGACGAGCTCGATGGCAGGAGCTGCCGAGCCTTCGCCAAACCACCATATATTGGTGTCAAGGATGTCAACGCCATTGAGGATGGCCATCACTGATGATGCCAGGCCGTAGCCGGGAGTGCAATGGGTGTGGAAGTCGACAGGAACGCTGAGGTTGGCCTTGAGCTTGCCGATGATTGAGGCGGCGCGCAGAGGGCTTACCAGGCCGGCCATATCCTTGAGGGTGATGATTTTTGCTCCCAGGGCTTCCATTTGACGAGCTTTGTCGACAAAGTATTCGTCGGTAAATATCTTCTCAGGTTCCTCATCTTTCTTGCCGAACAGCTTGGCGAAAAATCCTTTTTTCTCGGCTTTAGGCTCTTCTTTTGGGTCGACGGTATAGCATACGGCACCGTCGGCAATGCCTCCAAGCTGATTGATGAGCTTGATTGACTCCTTCACGTTGTCGATGTCGTTGAGGGCATCGAATATACGCATTATATTCAGACCATTGTCGATGGCTTCCTTGTAAAAGCCTTCGAGCACCGAATTGGGGTAGGGTACATATCCGAATAGGTTGCGGCCGCGCGACAGAGCCGAAAGGAGCGATTTCCCTTTCATGGCCTTGCTGATGGTGCGCAGACGATTCCAGGGCGACTCATCGAGATAGCGCATCACTGAGTCGGGTACGGCGCCGCCCCATACTTCCATGATGTAGTAACCTGCATCTTCGTACAATGGGAGTAACTGGTCGATTTGTTTCTGACTCATGCGGGTGGCAAAGAGCGATTGCTGACCGTCGCGGAGTGTTAGATCGCGGATTCTTAGTTTCTGGGTCATCGTTATGTTCAGTTTTAGTGATTAGGATTATTCAGTGCTATATGTCAG
>CAMWOD010000145.1 GCA_947175715.1 uncultured Porphyromonadaceae bacterium | reverse complement strand
GAATTTGACCCCCGCAAATACCTCGGCCCGGCCCGCGACGAGATGGAGAAGCTCTACAAGCACAAGATTGTAGCAGTGCTCGGCTCAGCTGGCAAAGCTGAATAATCAGGCTCAAGCCGTATCGTAAAGGGCATATATTGAAAATGCCCGAACTCACAATAATCGGAGTGATTTCACGTTATTATATAACTATGAAATTACTCCGATTCCTATTTTTATTTTTTACGATAATCACAGTCGCCACCTCGTGCATTGAGGATGGCGTGTCATCATCTACCGCCGACCAGCCTACATTCTCGGTCGACACTCTCGACATGGGCATGGTGTTCACCGACCAAGGGTCAACTACCCACCGATTTGTGGTATACAACCATGCCAACAAGGTGATCAACATAGGCTCAATAGCGCTCCGCAACCCCGAGCAGGGGATATTTCGCATCAATGTCGATGGTATGTCGGGAAAAGAGTTTCACAACGTTGAAATACGTCCCAACGACTCGATTTACGTGTTTGTAGAGTGTACCGCACCTGCCACCGGCAAGCTCGGGCTGGTCAATGTGCTCAACCACCTCGATTTCACCACCCTCGGCGTAACCCGATCAGTAGTGCTCAGCGCCGACGGCATCGATGTGGAGCGCATGGATGGTGTGGTGCTTGACCGCGACACGCATTTTACCGCCGACCGCCCCTATCAGATACGCGACTCGCTGGTGGTATTGCCCGGTGTCACCATGACTGTTGACCCTGGAGCCACACTCTATTTCCACGACAAAGCCGAACTGCTGGTTTACGGATCACTGCAGGCCAATGGCACCTCCGACCTTCCCATCAGCATGATTGGCGACCGCACAGGCAACGTTGCCGCATCAATACCCTTTGAACTGATGTCGGGCCAATGGGGAGGCGTTTACTTCGCCCCGTCATCTCATGACAACCTGCTACGGCACACATCACTGCGCAATTCGAGCTATGGAGTGGCAGTCGACTCTATCACATCAACGCTCGACCGCCCCGCCCTACGCATCATCAATAGCCAGATACGCAACTCATCGGGCTACACATTCCAGGCTGCCCACTCGGCCATCGAGATTATCGGCACTGAAATTACCGATGCCTCGCAAGGCATACTGTATATGCGCGGCGGTCAACTACGGCTCAACCACTGCACTCTGGCCAACTACTATCTGTTTACAGCCCTCGGAGGCCCTGCATTGCAGCTGGCTCACGTCAACGCCGACGATGACGACCAGTCGGGGCTGCCTTATATACAGGCCGACATCACCAATACAATAATATACGGTAATGGCAAAGACCTGTCGCATGGCGACCTCACGGGTACAGCGGTGACACTGCGCAACTGCATCTTCAAGTCGAGCGGCTCGGACGATGACAACTTCATCAACTGCCTGTGGGATACCGATCCGCTGTACTATACAGTGCGTGAGGACTACCTGTTCGACTATCGCGTAAAGCCCGAATCACAAGCTATCGGCGCTGGCGATGCCTCGCTCACTCTCCCGGAAGCCGCCATCGACCGACTGGGTCGTCAACGCACCAATCCACCCACCATAGGGTGCTATGAATATCAGCCGGAATAATGGATAAGTTTGAAGTAAAAATCCTTGGTTGCGGCTCGGCCACCCCTACGGCCCGTCATCTGCCATCGTGTCAGGTGGTCGATATACGCGACACGCTGTATATGATTGACTGCGGCGAGGGTGCGCAACTGCAGGCACGTAAGATGGGGATTAAGTTCAACCGCTTGCGTCACATCTTTCTGAGCCATCTTCACGGCGATCACTGCTTGGGGTTAGTCGGGCTACTCTCCACATTGTCGCTACACCACATCGACGGAGAAATCACCGTACACACCTTTGCCCCCGGTGCTGAGATGTTCAAGCGGATGATCGAATTCTTCTGCCACGAACTCACATTTACGCTCAATTTCAATATCATAGAGCCACAGCGCGCCATCATTGTAGACACCCCCGCTATTACCGTTGAGACCTTCCCACTCTATCATCGAATACCCACCGTAGGTTATATCTTTAGAGAAAAACCAAAGGTTCGCCACCTACGGCGCGACATGCTTGATTTCTACAATGTGCCCATATCGCAGCGTCACAAATTGCAGCTGGGGGCCGACTTCGTCACGCCCGAAGGAGCAGTGATACCCAACGCCCGGCTCACCACCGACCCAACGGCACCACGCAGTTATGCATACTGCTCCGACACATTATTTGACCCACGTGTGGCACGTGATGTAGGGCCTGTGACAACCATGTATCACGAGGCCACTTACGCCGACGACTCCACTGAGAAGGCACGTGCCCGCTATCACTCCACGGCTCGTCAGGCAGGCGAAATAGCCCGCATGGCCCCCGCACAGCGCCTCGTCATAGGTCACTACTCGAAATCATACCCCGACGAGTCGCTTCACCTTGAGCAAGCAAAAGAAGCCTTCGGTGGCGAGGTTATCGCTGCCACCGAAGGCATGTGTATAAAGATATAAGTCTGAGAGATTACAGCTCGCTGTCACGTTTGGCATTGAATGCCTTCACACGGTCGATGACATAAACCGTAAACAATGGGAGCATCAACATGCCGGCCGTAGGTAGAATCACCGAAATTATCTTACCAACCGGAGTCACAGCGGCGAAATAACAACCAACGGTAGTGGTATTCATCGCCGAGAAGTAGAGTGAGTCCCAATAATTCTTCACATCGGGGTTCACACCATATTCCTCGTAGAAGAATATCAGTGATAGTATATAAACCAGAGTCAGCAAGATAACCACGTACTGCGAAAGGATTGATATCGCCTTATTGCGCGAGATATAGCCCACAATCATCGTCAGTGCGTAGCAGCCTCTTATCAGCGGGATAAATCTTACTATGTACATCATGCCGTCCGACAGTATAATACTATCGCAGGCTGCGAGGATGTTGAGATAAGGAATCGATATGAGCAAGTAGAACCAATGCCCCTTGACATAATCCCAGTGATCGTGCGATATGATCATCTCCGCAAAGAAGTCGATAAGGAACACGATACACACCCACAACTGGAATGTCATGTAGTTCTTATTTTCGAGGAATGGTATGCCCTCGAAGGTGTCGTAGCTGATGAACACTATGAGGAGCAGCGACAGCACCAACACAATGGTATGCAGCACCGTCACTATGGCACGTTCGGTTCGGGTGTAAGGGCGTTTTACTGATTTACCTGATCCTGTAGTTACTTGTGCCGCAGTGGTATTAGCCGCCTTTGAAGTGGCCTTTGCAGCACTCTTTTTATCCGCTTTAGTTGATGAATCCATGATATGTAATAGTTGAAAAGTTAATGCTATGAACTGTCGACAGGGCTACTATTCGACCCTCGATATACATTATTAACAACTAAAACCCACGGAATGTTAGAACCACATCACAGGTAGAGACAAAAGTATGCAAATTTATTTAAACGCACGGTCGTTGAGTATACGCCCCTCAAGACGCTCACGGTCGCGTCGATAATCCTTCGAAGCCAAATATCGCTCAATCGACTCCACATGCGACGCATTGTGCAGGTCGGAGCCTAAGAAATCCACTAAGTCATTCTCTATAAGCCACTCAGCCTGGCGGCGCTGATCCTTGCCATAATGCCCGGCAAGACTCAACAGGTTTACCTGAAATAAAGTGCCGTCGTCATGGATCTTCTTAAGTCGTTCACGATTGTCAAAGTAGTAGGTATATCTCTCAGGGTGGGCCAGGATAGGGCTCATACGCTTTACCTTGATGTCAAACAGTGTTTCGTCAAGGCCCCACGGCTCCTGAATCCAGGAATTTTCCACCAGCAGGTAATCGTTGGGATAAGGTTTGCACTCCCCGGCGGCAAATTGTTTCTTGAACAAATCGTCGAGGCGATACTCGGCCGAATGGTCGATATCAACATTTATACCGGCCCTTTGAAGCGCCTCCTTGAGCTGCGCCAACGGTGGAGCGATTGTACTCACCGAGTTTTCAAACACATCTTCGGTAACATGGGGGGTGGCAATAATACGTCGGATACCCCATGAGTTCATCGAGCGTATAAGCTCCACCGAAGTTTCTACGTCGGGTGAGCCATCATCTATGCCCGGCACCAGGTGACAATGAATGTCGGTTGAAAAAAACAAAGGTTCGGGCGCTGACTTGCGGCGTGAAAAGATATTGAACATTTGTCGGTTAAGTTTGATGTAATCTTCTACTCACTTTTACCACAT
>CAMWOD010000144.1 GCA_947175715.1 uncultured Porphyromonadaceae bacterium | reverse complement strand
CACTTAAAATTTTCAGTTATGGACCGTAAAGAATATCTCGAACGCAACAAAAAGAATCGTCGCACAAACCTATGGGTAGGTATCGGCGCTATCGTCTTAATAATCCTTCTGCTTGTATGGCTCACAATAGCCGACCTTTGGGGTGATACCGACGTCAACATGATTATGCCATTTATCCGCTAAAAACCTCATCTATATAAATTAAGAAATCCCGTAACGACTGATGCCGTTGCGGGATTTATCATTTGTAGAAAAATATTTTCGGGAGTTACTGTCCGAGGTAAGATTTGAGCAGACGGCTCTTCTGACCTTTGAGGCGACGTATCGCCTTCTCCTTGATCTGACGCACGCGCTCGCGGGTAAGATCGAACTTGGCACCAATCTCTTCGAGGGTCATCTCCTGGCAACCGATACCAAAGAACATCTTCAGGATCTCACGCTCGCGCTCGTGAAGCTGACGCAGCGCGCGGTCTACCTCCTTGGATAGCGATTCCTGATTGAGTGAAGCGTCGGCCATGGGGGAATCGTCGTTGGTGAGCACGTCGAGCAGTGAATTGTCTTCACCTTCTACAAACGGTGCGTCAACTGAGATGTGACGGCCCGACACCTTCATCGTGTCGGCAATCTTCTCAACTGGCACATCGAGCGCTTCGGCCAACTCCTCGGCCGAGGGGCGACGTTCGTTCTCCTGTTCGAATTTTGAAAGAGCCTTGCTGATTTTGTTAAGCGAGCCAACCTGATTGAGCGGGAGTCGCACAATACGCGACTGCTCGGCCAAAGCCTGAAGGATTGACTGGCGGATCCACCAAACAGCGTATGAGATAAATTTGAAGCCTCGGGTCTCGTCAAACTTCTGTGCGGCTTTAATCAAGCCAAGATTGCCTTCATTGATGAGGTCGGGGAGTGAAAGACCCTGGTTTTGATACTGCTTCGCTACTGACACTACAAAGCGGAGATTGGCGCAGGTAAGTTTCTCAAGAGCTGCCTGATCCCCTTGCTTGATGCGTTGGGCGAGCTCTACTTCCTCTTCTACGGTTATGAGGTCCTCGCGTCCGATTTCTTGCAGATACTTGTCGAGTGAAGCACTCTCACGGTTGGTGATTGACTTTGTAATTTTTAATTGTCTCATCCTTAATATGATAGAGTTACAAATGGGGATTCAATGTACGTTTGCATTTTTGCAATTGTGCAAAGGTAGCGTTTTTAGCTGACTATATAACGTTTGAGCCCGCATTTTATTTCACAAAAGATGTTAACATAGCACAATCACACCGGCTGCAATAAGAAGCCGGTGTGAAGTAATATTCTAAATTATTCGCTTGTTTGAACAAGGAGCAATCTTTCTGCTCTTATTTCCCTGGCACAGGAGGCATGTCGGCCGGAAGATCGGATACGTCACCGCTCGATGACTCCGTGCCAACATCTTTCGCTTTAGTATCCGATCCATCAGTCAACGATGCCGGAGCGGCTTTGAGCTGTTTGCTCTTCTCCTCCTCAGCGAGGATTTCGTCGGTGCGTGAAGCCCATTTACGAGGTCCGAATATAGCCTCTACATCGGCGGTGAAGATCACTTCTCGATTGTAAAGCTCGTCGGCAAGCTTCTCGAGTCCGCTGCGGTATTCGCGCAATATGGCGAGCGCACGCTCGTACTGCTCAGTGAGGATTGCCGAAACTTCTTCATCAATAAGCTTGGCACGCTCCTCGCTATATGGCTTTGTGAAGCCATAACCCTGACCTGTAGAGTCATAGTAGCTGATATTGGGCATATTCTTGCTCATTCCATAATATACCACCAGGGCGTACGCTATCTTGGTGGCCCGCTCGAGGTCGTTGAGCGCACCGGTAGCTACACTGCCGAGCATAAGGTCCTCGGCTGCACGCCCTCCAAGGAGTGAGCATATCTGGTCGAGAAGAGCTTGAGCGGGGATGCGCTGGCGCTCCTCGGGGAGATACCATGCGGCGCCAAGGGCTTTGCCTCGGGGCACAATAGTTACTTTAATAAGCGGGTCGCCAAACTCCAGGTGCCATGACACTGTAGCGTGTCCGGCTTCGTGAATAGCTACCGAGCGTTTTTCCTCACTTGTGGTGAGTTTATTCTTCTTCTCCAATCCACCGATGATACGGTCAACGGCGGCGTTGAAGTCGGCTATGTCGACAGTCTTTTTATTGTGACGGGCTGCTATAAGGGCGGCCTCATTGCACACATTGGCGATGTCAGCGCCGGAGAAGCCAGCGGTCTGGCGGGCAAGGAGTTCGATATCGAGGTCGGGCGATGTCTTGATCTTGCGCAGGTGCACCTTAAATATAGCCACACGATCGTTGAGGTCGGGAAGCTCCACGTAAATCTGACGGTCAAAACGTCCGGCACGCATCAGAGCCTTGTCAAGGATATCGGCACGGTTGGTAGCGGCGAGGATTATCACACCCGAATTCGAGCCGAAGCCGTCCATCTCAGTAAGTAGCTGATTGAGAGTATTCTCTCGCTCGTCGTTTGAGCCCATGTTGGGATTCTTGCCGCGGGCACGACCAACAGCGTCGATCTCGTCAATGAATACGATACACGGCGCCTTCTCCTTGGCCTGGCGGAACAGGTCGCGCACACGACTTGCGCCCACGCCCACAAACATCTCAACAAAGTCGCTACCCGACATTGAGAAGAAGGGCACATTAGCCTCACCGGCTACTGCTTTGGCCAATAGGGTCTTACCCGTTCCGGGAGGGCCTACAAGGAGAGCACCCTTGGGTATCTTACCTCCCAACTCGGTATATTTCTTCGGATTTTTGAGAAAATCCACGATTTCTTCCACCTCGGTTTTAGCTTCCGACAGGCCGGCTACATCCTTGAAAGTAACCTTATTGGCGCTATCTTTGTCAAACATCTGAGCCTTAGACTTGCCCACCGAGAAAACTCCTCCGGGGCCACCGCCCGAGCCGCCTGACATGCGCCTCATCATAAAGAACCACAAGGCCACAAGCAGCACAACAGGGCCAAAAGTCCATATAATAGTGGAGAAATCGCTCGATTTCTCATACTTCACCTCGCCTGTAAACGCGCCCGACGATTTCCACTCGTCGATGCGCTTCTGCAAGTCTTCGGCCGACGGGATGATCACGGCTACGCGACCACCCTTAGCCTCCTCATACTGCACTTCAGGGAAAAGCTCCTTGGCAAGCGAGTCGGTCACTACAGCCTCAGCCTCATTTTTGTTGGAATAAACAGTGATGCTCTTAAGTGCGCCTTTTGAGGCATACTTCTGAAAAGCATCGTAGCTTATCTCCTTGGTAGGGACATTGTTTTCAAACCAGAAAACGCCCACCAAAAAGACGAGCAATATAGCATACATCCAGTAGATACTGAATTTAATGGGTTTCTTATTCATCTGTGCCATCCTAATTATCAGTCAAGGTCGGGGATTTCCGTAATTTTAGCGTCGCTCCACAGGTCCTCAAGGTTGTAGAGTGCTCGAGTGTCGGGGAGGAATATATGCACCAACAGTTCGCCATAGTCGATGACTATCCACTGTGAGTTGCGATACCCATCATAGTTGTAAGGCTTTACGCCACCTTTTTGCTGCACATATTCGCGCACGCTATCGGCAATAGCCGCTACTTGAGTTGGTGACGAACCTTGGCAAATAATAAATCCTTGAGTGGCAGCGCCGGGGATACCCGACAGGTCGACAGCCGTAATGCCGCGCCCTTTGCGCTCCTGTATTCCCTCGATTATAAGTTGTTGTAAATCAGCAGTCATATTTTATTAAAATGCTTTGAAACGCTTATAGTGTGTGATTCTGTCTTATTTTATAACAATTGAGCGCAAAAATAGTTAATGCGCTCGACAAAAACAAATCGCACACTTTGACCAATACGTGGATTTGTGCTAATTTTGCACGAAAATTACCGATAAACCATATTTCAAGATGAAGATAGTGTTTTTTGGAACGCCTGAATTTGCCGTAACATCGCTCGATGCTCTCGTCAAAGGAGGACACGAAATAGCGGCTGTAGTTACCGCTACCGACAAGCCTGCGGGCCGAGGTCACAAGTTGCTTCACTCAGCGGTAAAGACGTACGCCCTCGACGCCGGCATACCCGTATTACAGCCCGAAAAATTGCGCGACCCCGATTTTATCAAGTCGCTGCAAGAGATTGGTGCCGACCTGTTTGTGGTCATAGCTTTCCGCATGCTTCCTGAAGTGGTATGGTCGATGCCCAAATATGGCACATTCAATCTGCACGCCTCCCTGCTACCC
>CAMWOD010000143.1 GCA_947175715.1 uncultured Porphyromonadaceae bacterium | reverse complement strand
ATGCTCGCACACTCTGCGGCGCCTCACCTTCAAACTCACCCTCGATGACAAAGCGATCGCCATCGGAGCAACTGCTTAATAGTGCTAAAATTGTAGCGAAAATGAGTGAGAAATATGGAATTTTAAGCATCTCAATTCAATTTAACTTTTATTAACTTTGTGGCGGATTTTTTAGTCATGTGACATACAGCATTTTATGCACTTATGCTAATAAAATATGTTGGATAACATATTATTTTATTTTGCTGCACGATAAAAAAGCCTCACCTTTGTGTCGCAAACCTAAAACAATCTTTTTTACCTTAGAAATTGTACCTATTGGAAACCATAAAAAGGGGCTTAGTGATAAGCTCCTTTTTATGGTTTTAATATACAGGGTATTGGTAAAGCATAACGTGTCAGTAGGCATTCTGTTCACCCTTTACAGCGTTGATGATAGTACGCACTATTATCTTCATGTCGAGCAGGAATGACCAGTTTTCGATGTACCACACATCATACTCCACACGGCGCTCCATCTGCCATAGCTCCTCGGTCTGGCCACGATAGCCGTTGACCTGCGCCCAACCTGTTATGCCGGGCTTGATAAGATGGCGCACCATATACTTGTCGATTATCTTCGAGTAGGTTTCGGTGTGCTTGAGCATGTGGGGACGCGGACCTACAACCGACATGTCGCCAAGCCACACATTGATAAACTGCGGCAGCTCGTCAATCGACGTCTTGCGCAGTATATCGCCGATACGGGTTTTGCGCGGATCGTCCTTGGTGGCTTGAGCACGGTCGGCATCCACATTCACCTTCATGGTGCGGAATTTGTAGCAATAGAAGTCGCGACCTTTGTAGCCGGTGCGCTTCTGCCGGAAGAAAATCGGCCCGGGCGACGACATCTTTATGGCAATCGCCACGGGGATGAACACCAGCGGGAAGAACAACAAGAGCACTACCGAGGAGAAAGTAAGGTCGAATGCGCGTTTAACACCCAAATTGAGGAAATTCTTCAATGGATTGTGGCGTATAGCCAGCACAGGCACACGCCCGCGATGGCTCATCTCGAATGCACGGTTGATATAGCGCGGTATCTGTGGCACATAAAAGAATTGGCTCACCGAGTCATCGGCCATCTTTACTACGGTGCGTATAGCACGCTCATGATTACCCGAGATACAGTAATACACCTCCGATACAAAATGCTCGCGGGCATAGGTGTCGAGCTGGTCGATCGTGCCCAGATAACGCCCCAATATGGGGTCGTCGTCGGTTGTCTCATCATCGAAGTATCCCATCAACCGGTAGCCGAACCCCACATCTGAGGCCAGCTCGGCGGCAAGACGGCGGGAGGTCTGGTTGTTGCCCACAATCACCACACGGACGAAGTTGCGTCCATGGCGTCGGACAGCCTTGATGGCAAAACGCTCTAATACCCACAGCAATGGGTACAGCACAAGACACATGCCATAAAACTCCATATAGGCCCACCACGGTATGACGAAAATGCCTAAAAATGCCTGCAGAGACAAGAAAAAAAGTGCGTGTATACCCACAGCCTGGATGGCCGACAGGAATATGTGATCCATATACACGGTGCGACTCGTCTGCACACGGGCAAACCAGTAGACCACCGGGAAGAATGACACATTGACCAGCAGCCACAATTGGCGCATGTAGGCGCTGTGGGATATTTCAGGGTTGAACAGCAGAATGATCCAAAACAGCAGGTTGAGCTGGACGAAGTCGACCACCGTCAGCACTGTATGGATATAATCGCCATATCGACCCTTCGGATGCGAAGTCATTGGCGTCGGGGTGTTCAGATTTTCTTATCGATAACCTTGATTTTCTCCTCGAGCACCTTAAGGTCCTCACGTATGCGCTCCATCTTACGCTCCATCTCGCGCACCATTGAGTCGCCCGACTTTGACTTGGAGTTGAAAAATCCGAGGTTGTTCTCGTAGGTCTTGAGCTCCGACTTGCGCTGCTCGTAGGCACGCAGCATGCGCTCACGCTCGCGCAGCATCTTTATTTCGTCGCCACCCATGTCGTTGAGCATCGTCTCAAATCGCTCCATCGAGTCACGGCTCTGACGCATATCGAGCGCACGGAACAGTTTATTGGTCAGCTCACGGTAGGCTTCGTACACTTTGTCTTTCTCGCGGAAGGGTACGTGACCTATACCTTGCCATTGCTGCTGGAGTTCGCGCACCAGCTTTACAGCCTCGGCACGGTCGGCAGTTTCGGGATCGATTTCACGCAGCTTGGCTATGATTTCCTTTTTGGCCTTAAGGTTGGCCTGCTCGGTCTGGCGCGCACCAGAGGTAGCCTTTTTCTTCTGCTCGAAGAAGTAGTCGCATGCCTGCTGGAAGCGGTGCCATACGGTGTCGCTATATTTCTTGGCCACGGTGCCGATGGTTTTCCACTCCTTCTGCAGCTCTACAAGCGCATCGGTAGTGGCACGCCAGTCGGTGGAATCCTTGAGCGCTTCGGCACGCTCACACAGCTGAGTCTTTTTGGCAAGATTTTGAGCCAATTCATCCTTCATCGACTTGAAGTACTCGGCCTTGGCAGTAAAGAATTTGTCGCATGTGGCACGGAAGCGGTTGAAGAGCTCATTGTTGAGCTTGCGCGACGCAAATCCCAATTGCTTCCATTCGTTTTGAGCCTTGAGGATTTCCTGAGTCATGGCCTCCCAGGCGGTATAGGAGCGGAGATCGCTGAAGTCGAGAGCCTCGATGCGCTCACACAGAGCTGTTTTAGCCAACTCGTTTTCGCGCTCGCGGGCTTTGCGTTCCTCAAAGTAGGCCTGGTATTTCTTATTTATCGCAGCCGAGGCATCCTTGAAGCGGGTCCATATATCCTCACGCATCTCTTTGGCCACAGGGCCGGTTTCACGCCACTTGTCGTGTAGCTCCTGGAGGCGCTTGAAAGCGAGCACCACATCGCTCTCCTCAACAAGCTCCTCGGCCTGCTGGCACAGCAGCTGCTTGGCGTCAAGGTTCTTGCGGAAGTCATAGTCACGCAGATCCTTGTTTATCTTAAGTTGGTCGTAGAATCGCTCTATGGCATCCTGATAGCGCTTCCACACCTCAGTCTGGTCGGTAGGTGGCACCTCACCTATCGCTTTAAACTCCTGCTGGAGTTCTTTCACTTGGGGGAAGTGACGATTCACATTGTCGGTATCGGCCGACATCTCATTGAGCCTATCGATTATAGCGTTTTTCTTTTCGAGATTCTCCTTGCGCTCGGCCTCCTGGGCTATGAGCCAGGCGTTTTTCTTATCCTTGATTTCGGCCAAGAGACTGCGGAAACGTGCTTCGAGCTCGTCGTCGGGTAGCACGAACGACTCTGGGTCGTTGCCCTCGGCCACGTACTGCTCGCGCAGCTCCATCAGGTGGTTGTTATGCTGAGTGTAGTAAATTTGCTTGATTTTTGCCACCCCTTCGCGCGAAATCTCGTCGGCAGGGAGAGCGGCTATAGTTGCTAAGCGTTCGCACAGCTCCTGGCACGAAAGATTGTCGAGGCGCAGGTCGTTGGCGGGTTCGGTTACAGATTCGGGCGCGGGGTCCGGGTTGGTGGTAGTGTTGATGGTGCTGTCGGCGATGTTTTGCTCCACAGCGCCCTCAATGAGCTCAGAATTGTCCATAATGTGATGTTATTTAGTATTTTAGGGCCATTGCCAATGACCGAGGCCACCGGCACTTACAATTTTGCACCAAATATACATATAACTTTTGAATTTCCAGCCCATTTCACTATAAAAAAGTAGGACCGGCATTAACGCAACGTTGACTGCGCCGAGATGGCACAGCCAACGTGAAAAAAGGTGCTCGAAGTGGGACTCGAACCCACACAGCCGCAATGGCCAAGGGATTTTAAGTCCCTCGTGTCTACCATTCCACCATTCGAGCAGCCTGGATTGTGCCGCAAAGGTAATACATCCCCCCGAAACTTCCAAATCACCCCCGATTTTTCATCTCTATAGATTGAGCGATAAATAGAATATTTGCGATTTCAACATTAGTTATTATATTTGCACAGTCAATATTTACTGATTGACAGGTATATTTATAAGAAGCGTTTATCGACGCTCATTTGACACATGGAAATCTGGAAAATTTCACTCGGAGTCAAATGTAGCAGTGATGGATGCCTTTCGTCAGTGTATATCAAAAGATATCCACATAATCTGCGTGAGGCTCTAACTGCTCGTTTCATTCCGAAAGGCATTCCAGAGCCTCCATGTGTGAGACGAGTAGATGATAC
>CAMWOD010000142.1 GCA_947175715.1 uncultured Porphyromonadaceae bacterium | reverse complement strand
ATGTAAAGGTTGAATATTACTCTCCTGATCCCTCTTGTGTACCTCGTATGTATACAATTACAGCGAACAGCAATCAAAGTGAAATATCAATCAAATGTACCAATTTCAGCCAGATATCCATAGATAAATGCGATTGTGAAGAAGGTGCTGATTGGACTGCAAGGCTGATTGATTCAAATACTATTGCTGTGTCTTTTAATGAAATAGAAGCAGCTGATGATCAAGAAATAAGTACTAAGATAGGATATATTGTGGTTTCGGCCATCGGTAAGAAAGGGAAAGTTACTACAGATATTATGATTCATAGAATAGCACATTATAACGCCCCATTGCCTTATTAAAATCGCAGTTTCTCGCCTTAGTCATATACCATCCAGTAGTTAATATCTCAATAATGAGAGAGCCTTATCTCACGACAAGACTCTCTCTAACATGTTGTAAAGTGTATACAGGGATGTGATTAATCTTATGGATGTGATTAGGGTGCATTTGATGTCTTGCCCCCTTTGCGACAGCAAATTTACAGCCGCTTTTTGGTTTTCTCAAATTATTTTAAGAAAAATATGTCGGCGATGAAGTGATTTTAACTTTTGTTTACTTTTTGCGCCACAAGTACAGCTTGTCGGAGGGACGAATCTTTTGGTCGACCTTGATTGAGAATGATTCACCTTTGACGGTCCTTTCGACGGGCTTGAGGTCGACGCGGATTTCGTCGACAGTGGTGATAATCACGCCGGTAGTGGGGCCGGTTATTACGATTTCGTCACCTACATGCAGCTCGCCTGTCTCCATCTTAAACTCGGCCACGCCGATGTTGGGGAAATAGCGCACGCCTTTGGCCACGTACTCCTTGACGCGGGTGGCCGATGAGCCATATTTGCTTGACCATTCGCCGAGGCGTTGCCCCAGATAGTAGCCGTCCCAGAAGCCGCGGTTGAATATCTTGGAGAGTTCGGCGTCCCACTGTGCTACCATCGACTCGGAGTAAGTGCCATCGCAGATGGCCTGCAGCGCTTGGCTGTAGGCGCGCACGGCGGTATAGACATACTCGGGGCCGCGGGCACGCCCTTCGATCTTGAACACGCGCACACCGGCGTCGATCATCTTGTTGAGGAAGTGGATGGTCTTGAGGTCTTTGGGCGACATGATATACTTGTTGTCGACGTTGATCTCCTCGCCCGTCTCGCAGTCGGTCACCATATATCCGCGGCGGCATATCTGGGTGCAGGCGCCACGGTTGGCGCTCGAGTTCATCTGGTGGAGGCTCAGGTAGCATTTGCCCGACACGGCCATGCACAGCGCTCCGTGGCAAAACATCTCGATCCGCGCCAGCTCACCTTTGGGACCCGTGATATGCTCCTGCTCGATAGCACGGTAGATGTGGGCCACCTGCTCAAGATTGAGCTCGCGGGCGAGCACCACCACATCGGCCCACTGTGCGTAAAATCGCACCGCCTCGGTGTTGGTGATATTGCACTGTGTGGAGATGTGTACCTCCACTCCCACCTGGCGGGCGTATTGAATGGCTGCGATGTCGCTGGCTATGATGGCCGACACGCCCGACTGGCTCACGGCGTCGATGATGCGATGGCAATAGTCGAGGTCGTCGTCGTAGAGCACCGTGTTGACCGTAAGATAGGACTTCACGCCTGCCTGAGCGCACGTCTGTGCTATCGTCCGCAGATCGTCGAGTGTGAAATTGACCGACGAACGAGAGCGCATATTTAGCCCTTCTACTCCAAAATATATGGCATCGGCACCAGCCTTGATGGCAGCGTGGAGCGACTCCATCGACCCCACGGGCGCCATTATCTCAAAATCATTGCGTAGCATAACGCCGCGAAGTTACAAAAATCCATCCAAAAAAATCGATGTGGTACACAGCGCCCGCAACGAAATTTTATTATTTTTGCACCCATAACCAACACACTCTCAAAACCTATGCGAACAGCTGTTTATTGCTCATCAAGAGACACCGTGCCACAGACCTACCGCGACGATGCCATAACCATAGGGAACTACCTGGCACAGCTGGGCTCAACACTGGTGTACGGCGGCCTCGACCTTGGCATGATGAAAGTAGTGGCCCGTGCCGCCAAGGATGCCGGTGGCCGTGTGGTGGGGATTGTGCCCATCATGCGCAAAAAATACATCAACCCAATCAACGACGAGAATGTGCTCGCCCTCGACCTCAACGACCGTAAGGCCAAAATGGAGCTGCTGAGCGACATATTCGTGGTGCTACCCGGCGGATACGGCACCCTCGATGAGATAATATCGACATTCTCATTCCTCACTTTCACCGCCGACAAGCATAAGCCCATAATATTGCTCAACACCGACGGCCTATACGACCACACCATAGCGCAGCTGCAGCTGATGTGCGACCGCCAGCTCATGGACCCCTCCACCATGCAGCGCATACACGTAGCCCGCGACGCCAAGGAGTGCTGCGAGATTATCGGCCAGCACTTCCGACCACTCAAGCACAAAACCAATCATTCCGAATCACTCTACTAAGCCCTCCTGCAGATCGATATGAAAAAAAGTCTTGTATACACCGCCACCGGCGATGCCGGAGCTACATCGCTCGTGGGTGGCGCCCGCGTAAAGAAAAACGACATACGCATCGAAGCCTACGGCACAGTCGACGAACTCAACGCCAACCTTGCCCTGCTCGTCACAGCTCCAAGCCTCAACCCACAGGCACGCGCTACGATCATGTGGGTGCAAAACAAGCTGTTCAACATCGGGGCTTACCTGGCCACCGACAATCCCAATAGCGACATAACCCAGTGCAGAGGGTTGACAGCCAGTGATACACAACGCATCGAAGCCGAGATTGACGCCGTCGACGCACAGCTCCCCCCGCTGAGCCAGTTTGTGCTTCCCGGAGGAACACGCCTGGCGGCGCTGTGCAACGTAGCCCGCACCGTATGCCGCCGCTGCGAGCGCCACATCGTCACCCTCGGCGACACCACCTACGTCGACCCCCAGATACTACGCTTTATCAATCGCCTGAGCGACTACCTGTTCGTGCTCGGACGCCAAGCCAACGTCGATGCACAAGTAGAAGAAATATTCTGGGATAAAGATTGCTAATATCAACAACAATCACTATTTTCGCGAACCCTAATGACTCGACGCGCTGCCCAAGGCACTGTACCAGAGTCAGGAAAACAATACTTATATCAATCACACCCTTAGCAAAAACAACATGTACTGGACACTCGAACTGGCATCGAAACTTGAAGACGCACCCTGGCCTGCCACCAAGGACGAGCTCATCGACTACGCAATGCGCTCAGGCGCACCCCTCGAGGTGATTGAAAACCTCCAGGAGATGGAGGACGAAGGCGACACCTACGAATGCATCGAAGACATCTGGCCCGACTACCCCTCCAAAGAAGACTTCTTCTTCAACGAAGACGAATATTGAATTTTCAGTTGAAAAACGGTCGAAGGAATACTTAAAATTTAATGAACTACCGTCAACACTGCATTGATATATTGACCAAGACTTCTGATAAACTCCGCACAGAGTATGGGGTCAAGTCTTTGCGTGTATTTGGTTCAGTGGCACGCGGAGAGGAGATGGCATCAAGCGATGTTGACCTTTTCGTAGACATGCCGCCTAAGGCATTAAAAATGGTTGCGCTAAAACACTATCTTCAAAATATTCTTGGACGCAGTGTTGACTTAGTACGATCCCAGTCTACTCTTGACCCTTTCCTCCTGAGTGAAATAGATAAAGATGGAATCACAATATTCGCATAACACCCCTCTAATCACTCATATCCTCAGTCAAATGATTGAGGCATGCGGATTGATCGCATCATGGAATGAAAAAGTTGAGTCATCTGATGACTATCTTACTTCTCCCGAGGGAATGCAAAAAATGGCGGCATCTTGTATGTTAATTGAAAGCATCGGTGAGGGAGTAAAGAAAATCGATCGACTGACACATGGGTTATTATATGATAAATTTCCGGATACACAATGGAAGGAAATTATGGGGTTGAGAGACCATATAGCTCATGGATATTTTAATCTTGATGCCGACATTATTTTCGATGTAGTCAATAACGAGATCCCGTCTTTACAAAGCACGCTATCAGACTTGAAAAATTTGCTCCTGTTAGGACATTCCTGATATACACATCGAGAGTGAGTAAACCATATAATAAACAGGTGCAACGCTAACATTTTGTCTTCAACGGCCTGATTATCAACTTCATTTTACTCTTCAATGAGGATGAATACTAATGGGTATAAC
>CAMWOD010000141.1 GCA_947175715.1 uncultured Porphyromonadaceae bacterium | reverse complement strand
GACATGAACACATATTCAAGCTCATTCATCTCAGGATTCTCGATAGGCGCGGGCCTCAATGTCAACAAGTTCTCACTTGGGTTAGCCTTAGCCCAGCCTAACACAGGCGCCACCACATTTATGGTCAATCTCAACCTCAACCTTGCCGAAATACTCAACTGACCACAAGCATCAACGAATATATGAAGAAAATCATTATAGCAATCGACGGATATTCATCATCGGGCAAAAGCACAATGGCCAAAGCCCTTGCACGTCAAATAGGGTATCGCTACATCGACTCGGGTGCCATGTATCGTGCTGTCACACTCTATGCCATGCGCCACAACTTCATACTGGCCGATAGCACCGTTGACACACAAAATCTCCTCTCACGGCTCGACGACATAAAGATAGACTTCGCCGTCACTCCCCAGGGGCAACACACCCTTCTCAACGGCGAGGATGTAGAGCGAGAGATACGCACCATCGAGGTGTCCAATCATGTGTCGCCCATAGCAGCCATACCCCAGGTGAGATATGCGCTTACAGCCATGCAGAAAGCATTCGGCGCCGACAAGGGCATAGTGATGGACGGTCGCGACATCGGCACTGCCGTGTTTCCCGACGCCGAGCTAAAGATATTTGTAAACGCACCCGCCGCCACACGCGCACAGCGCCGATTCAAGGAGATGCGCGAAGCCGGCAATAACACTGTCACCTACGAGGAAGTGCTTGAAAACGTTGAAACCCGCGACCATATCGACCGCACACGTGAGGTGAGCCCCCTGCGCAAAGCCGACGACGCAATCGAGCTTGACAATTCCGGCATGACTATCGCCGAGCAGGACCAATGGCTGCTCCAACAGTACAAAAGGGTGGTAGGCCAATGAATCCGAAGGTCGAAATCGACACCGGCTCAGGGTTTTGCTTCGGGGTTGTGACCGCCATACGCAAGGCAGAGGAAGAGCTCGATAAGTCGGGGCACCTGTATTGCCTTGGTGATATAGTGCATAACTCCGACGAAGTTGAGCGCCTACGCCTACGCGGTCTCGTCACCATAACTCACGACCAGCTGCGCGAGCTCCACGACGTGAAAGTGCTTCTACGCGCTCATGGCGAGCCACCATCAACCTACGAGATAGCCCGCCGCAACCGCATCGAAATCATCGATGCCACATGCCCGGTGGTACTCCAGCTGCAACGCCGCATCAAGTCGACCTACGACAACCCAACGGCTCAAGCCCATCCACAGATAGTGATTTACGGCAAGACGGGCCACGCCGAGGTGAACGGACTGGTAGGGCAGACCAACGGAGAGGCAATCGTAGTGGAATCGGCCGACGATCTCGTCCGTCTTGACTATACCCGCGACATATCGCTATACTCCCAAACCACCAAATCGCTCGACGGCTTCGAGCGCATGCGCTCCAATATAGAGCAGCGCCTGTCGCCAACGGCCACGTTGCATTGCTATGACACGATATGCCGCCAAGTGGCCAATCGTGCCGAGGGATTGCGCAATTTTGCCGCCGCACATAGTGTCATTCTTTTTGTGGCAGGGAGCAAGAGCAGCAATGGCCGTATACTATATAATGAGTGCCTGTCAGTAAATCCACGTACCCACTTGATTGCCAACGCCTCGGAGATTGAACCTCAATGGCTCGATGGCGCCACATCTGTGGGAGTATGTGGCGCCACATCCACCCCTCGGTGGCTCATGGAGCAAGTGAGCCAGCGCGCCGTCCAACTCACATCGCAGCAATGAAACAATTCACACTCGCACTCCTCGTCATCCTCGCGCTCCTCAGTTCGTGCAATTCTAATGATAAAGGTAACGGCTCATCAACCGATCGCCCTATTGATAGTGTGGCGATAAACTATGGACAAAAACATGCCCAGCAGCTCCTTGATGCACAGCCCGACTCCACAGCCATGCGACGCATAATGCTCGACACCCGAGCATACGAGACACGCCTGCGACAGGAAGGTCTCGACTACTCAGCCGACGACTATATCAATGCGTTTGAGACACATATACGCTCCAACGACCCGGCACTTGCCATAGCCCTGGGGATACAATAGAACTGACAACAGACTGCTGCGCGAAAAATACACGCGATAATTCTCACATAAACACACTTCGCAAAAGAATTGCTTTGATTTTTTCATTATCTTTGCGGGAAATTAACAACATTCAAGTATCCTATGAAAGATATCGCTACCTTGCTCGCTGAAAAGCTATTGAAAATCACGGCTATAAAGCTTCAGCCTGCCAACCCCTTCACTTGGGCATCGGGCTGGAACTCACCAATATACACCGACAATCGCAAGACTCTCTCTTACCCCGACGTACGCACCTTCATCAAGGTTGAGTTGTGCCGACTGATTATGGAGAATTTCACCGATGTCGATGCCATAGCCGGCGTGGCCACCGGGGCCATAGCTCAGGGAGCCATGGTAGCCGACGAGCTGGGACTACCCTATGCCTACGTACGCTCAACTCCTAAGGATCACGGCCTGGAAAACCTGATCGAAGGCAACCTCAAGCCCGGTCAGCGAGTTGTGGTAATCGAAGACCTCATTTCCACAGGCGCTTCATCGCTCAAAGCTGTTGAGGCAGTGCGTATGGCCGGATGCGAAGTAGTAGGCATGGCTGCTATATTCACCTACCTCTTTCCTCAGGCCGAGGAGGCATTCGCCAAAGCCGGCGTGAAGCTCTATGCGCTGAGCAACTACAACGCCATGCTCGATGCAGCGGTAAATATCAACTATATCACACCGGCATATATCGAAACCCTGCGCGAATGGCGCAAAGACCCTGCCAACTGGGAACCCTCAACCGACAACCCCGCCGACCTTTAACGACCTTCTATCTGTCATGGCAACATATTCAAGCAAGCCCACAGTGGTCGCCACACCTATCGACCAGCTTTACGCCCGTTTCAGCGACCTGACCAATCTGGAGCATAAGCTTCAGGAGCTCCCCGAAGATCAATTAGCCAAAATAGGTGAAGTGCATTTCACCCCCGACTCGATGGCTATCGTCACACCACAGGTGGGTGAGCTCAAATTTCAGGTCACAAAGCGCGAGGCTCCCAACCATATTACATTTGAGGCAGTATCGTCGCCCATCCCCCTGCAAATGAACTTGCAGCTCAAGGAACTCGACCAAGCCTCAACGGAGGTTGTAGCATCTATTGATGTCGAAATTCCCATGATGCTCCGCCCGATTATTGGAGGCAAGATACAAGAAGCCGCCGATAAGTTCGGTCAACTTATGGGACAACTTTCTTAACCGTCGATGCATCGGCTCATACGACACCTTCGCACGTCGACTTCATTCATTGCCATTGCAATCACCGCACTGGTAGTCGGCGGATGCGACCATCTTGACAACAATCGTATACCGGTGGTTGACGTGCGTGTACCATTCACCACAATAGGCGACTGGGAAACCTATGGTGTGTCGGGCGCTTATCAATATCGTTACTTTATCAAAGGAGAGCGCATACCCTCAGGCTACCCCTACACCCAGCTCACATTCACCGGATTTGGCGGAGTGCTACTCTGTGCCGACTATATGGGCAACCCTGTAGCTTACGACCTGGCGTGCCCCGTGGAGTGTAAAAACAATGTGCGAATCCAGGTCGACCCCCAGACCCACATAGCCCGTTGCCCCGTGTGCGGCAGCGAGTACGAAGTGTGCACACTCAATTATGGCTACCCCATATCGGGTCCGGCAGCCGATTATGGCTACCGTCTTGCCGTATATAACGTCACACCCGGGCCTGCTGGGGAATACCGAGTAATCAGAAATCCACAATTTCGTTAAAACATCATAATCTCACCACAAAGAAATGCGTAAATGGCGTGTAGAGGACAGCGCTGAGCTGTACAACATCAATGGCTGGGGCCGCAGTTATTTTTCAATTAACGAAAAGGGCCACGTTATCGTCACACCCAAGGAAGGGTATGCTTCGGTCGACCTCAAGGAAGTGATGGACGAGCTACAGGTAAGAGACGTCACAGCTCCCGTACTGCTCCGCTTCCCCGACATCCTCGACAACCGCGTGGAGAAAATATCCAACTGCTTCAAACGCGCCGCCGAACAATATGGCTACCAAGCCCGCAACTATATCATCTACCCCATCAAGGTCAACCAGATAAAGGAAGTGGTAGAGGAGCTGGTGAGCCACGGCAAGAAATTTGACATCGGACTCGAAGCCGGCTCAAAACCCGAGCTCCACGCCGCGCTCGCTACAAATATAGCCGACGACGCACTGATCATATGCAACGGCTACAAGGATGAAAAA
>CAMWOD010000140.1 GCA_947175715.1 uncultured Porphyromonadaceae bacterium | reverse complement strand
GTCTCGGTGAGTTACGGTCACGGGGCCTCCGGCCTCTATCTGTCGGCGGAACAAGGGTATTACCGATCCGTTTGATCCAAGAACATTGCCGAAGCGGGTGGTGATGAACTGTGTGCTTTGCTCATCAAAATGCTTGCGACGATGGAAAAATAGCGATTGCACGTATATCTCGGCAATACGCTTGGACGCACCCATGATATTTGTAGGATTGACGGCCTTGTCGGTCGAAATCATCACAAACTTCTCCACCCCGTATTTCACCGACAGGTCGGCTATATTCTTTGTGCCAAATACGTTAGTAAGGATGGCTTCGGTGGGATTTCGTTCCATCATCGGCACGTGCTTGTAGGCTGCGGCATGGAATACATAGCGGGGATGATACTTGGCGAAAGCTCGCTCCATGCGCGTTGTATTGGTGACATCACCTACAAAGAGGTGTATCTTGATATCGGGGAATTTAGCCTCCATTTCGAGCTGCATCTCGTGCATGGGGCTCTCGGCTTGATCTACGAGCACTATGTGGCCAGCGCGGAATCGTGCCATCTGGCGCACTATCTCCGAGCCTATTGAGCCTGCTGCACCGGTGATCATCACTACCTGATTCTCGATCAAGTCCTCGATATGAGCGCTTCCGGTCTTTATGGGCTCACGGTTGAGAAGATCCTCGATATTGATCTTCTGCACATGAGGTGACAGATTGGGTGCTTTTTCATCTTTAACGTCGATCTCCTCAACCTGATTAAGTTTCAATATCTTAATATTATTATCGAGAAGAACGTTGGCCAGTACAGTACGCACAAATTCCTGCTGTCCCGACAAGAAAATCAACGTAGAACATCTATATTTCTCAAATACCTCCTTGATATTCGACTGGTCATAGCGTACTACAGGGATGTTTTCAATCTTATAGTCCCCGATATGGTCGTTAAGGCTTAGCAGTGCTACCGGCAGAAAACGTCCGTTATCCTCATTGCGCAGGGCATTGGCTATGGCGAATGAGTTGATTGACGAGCCAAGCACAATCACGCGCTCGCGGCGGCTGCTGTCGGCGGTCACTACCGAATACATAAACTTGACCACAAGCCTCACCACCATCATCATCGTAAACGACAGCATGCCTATGAGGAAGATATTCCATAAGCGGATATAGAGCATACCTGCCACCAAATTTACAAACATTGAGATGATAAGCAAGACGAACGACGCTACCGCCACCATCAACGTAAGTCGATAGAGGTCGACTATCATCGAAATGCGCACGATGTACTCGTTGATTCTCATCAACTTGCATACCACAAAGTACACCAGCACTACCACGGCTGTAACACTCAACGGCGAATTGAGCAGATGATGACTCTGTTGATCGGGTGTGATGCTAAAGGTAAATGTAAGCAGGCAACTCAATGCCACAATAAACATATCGATAAGCAGGATCACCCATCGCGGTGAAGGAGTATGTATAACGTTCTGTAGCAGAGACGACTCTGCCATTCTATTCTTAAGCGATCTAAACATATTGTCAAAAAACATATACCCTAAGGGAATTTCGAGCAAAAATAGCACTTTATTTTCTAAAAACAAAATCTAATTCGTTCTTGCCGAGCCATGCAGCAGCGGCTACACAAACAGCACGGGGGCCGCTTCAATGGTAGAAGCAGCCCCCGCTGTCAGTGCGATTATGCTATCTTATTTTACAATGAGGCGTGTGGTCTTAACACCGTCGGTAGTATGAACAGCCACGATGTAAACACCCGATGCAAGCGAGCCGACGTTGAGTGTAACCTGGCGATCGCTTACGGGATAACGGCCCATCAGGGCTCCGCTTACGCTATAGATGGCCACCTGATTGATGTAGCTCGATGCGCTCACGGTGACAATGCCGTCGGTCACGGGGTTGGGGTAAACCATTGCGTAGGCTTGAGCCTGGGGCAAGGTCACTGCCTCAACACCAGTATTGGTGGCGTACTCACCCTCCAGCGCTTTAAGCTTCAGTGCCTGCGCTGTTCCTGTAAGGGTGTTATCCTTGGGGAATTTGAAGTTAATGGTGTTCAGAGTCAGAGGATAGTTGATAAGATCTTTGGGATCGGCAACTATTTGGGTCAAGGGTACTTCGATGCGGTACTCTTTGTTAGCCACAAAGCTTGCGCCATCATTGGTCAGAGTCACATTGTTGGCGCGAGTGTTGCCGGCCTCACGGATATCGGTCACGATCTCTTCAACGGGCACAGTGCTCTCAAATGTGAGCCAGATATTGTCGGGGATTGAGTAGAACGGCACACTCTTGGCAAGCTTAAGAGCTGAACCGCTACGTGAGTTCACACCGAAAGTGTATTTCACGGTACCTTCCTGATCCATCGATGAGTTGGTAATACCAGTGTTGGTAAGCTTCCATCCCTCGTTGTCGGTCAGTGGCATGTACTTTGACGATGCGATTTCTACAGTTACGTTCATCTCGTCGACATATGTACCGATCTTACCAGTCACCTTGGTTGTACCTTCAGCCAATCCCTTGAGCACGCCTGCAGCATCGATGCTCACGATTGAGGGATCTTCTACGGTCCACTCTATTGCAGCAGGGTTGTAATTATAAGTATTCGGGCCAATAGCTGCTGTCACCTCGATAGGATATTCCTTAGCTGAGTCAATGAGCAGATTGTGGATGCGGATGGCGATGTTGGCGTCAACGATGGTCATGTCCTTAGACACCGATATACCTTCGTAGGTGGCGGTGAGGGGGAGAGTGGTGGCATTGCCCCCGGCTACAAAATATTCGCCGTCGCAAGTACCGAGAGCAGCATCACAACTCAACTCAAATCCATGGAAGTCATAAGAGATCACATCGTCATACTGGTTGTAGGCGATGATGCGGGGCTGGAATGTAGAGTAAGGGGGAGCCTGCAGTGTGATGTCATCAAATGCCAGTCGAGCCACCTTGTCATCCTTAGGAGCTATTGAGTAGCAGAGCATACCGTTGGAAACTGAGCGGGGAGTACCCTCGGTAGTGCGGTTGATTATCTCACCGTTGAGATACATCATAGCCGAACCGCCGGCATCGAAGTTTACCATATTCGAGCAGCCGTAATGCTTGGCCAGTTCACACATCACACGTGTAGAACAACCGGCCGAGTTGCCGTAGGTGGGATCGTTCGACTTATCAATCACGATGATATATAGTGTTTTGCCATCGGCCGAAGCACCATATCCAGTACGAGAATATACCTGCGAGTTATAGGTTTCAGATGCATTGTATCCGGTAAGCTCACCATCAATCATCACAGTAGCGTTACCAGCCACAAAGTTGTCGAGCTTGATCTTGTGGTTGGTCTTTTCGCCGGCATCGTTGGTGGTCTGATAATAGTAGTTGGTTTCCACGGTGATTTCGTCACCCTCCTTGAGGTTGGCAAGCTCGGTGGCATTTGAACCGCGACCTACCAAAGCGCAAGTGTAGTTGCCGAGTTTACCTTCGCCAGCGTTGGTGACTACTTTCTTTACTACCATCTTTACAGGCACACCGATTTTCCACGATTCACCGTCGACGAAGTCTAAATACACTTCGGTCGAAACACCCGGTACAGCTACGAACTCTTGCTTTCCCTTAGAGTCAGCTTGCTGATTTACAGGGCGGAATGCTTTAGATGTGCCGTAGAAACTATTGTAAAGACCTATCTCCTCGTCACGTACCACCTTATTAACCTGATTGATTTGCAGCGACTTGGAAAGTCCGGCACCCTTTACATAACCTTTGTAGAAGTAGTGACCTGCGTAGAGCTGACGGTCGGGCGATATACCCACGATACCGGTGTGTTTCCAACCACCATTCCACTTATCATTGGTGTTGTTGGTCTCGGTGATCAACTCACCATTTTTAGCATGACCGCCATAACATACACCCACCAGCGAGGGGCTGTAGGGCTCCTGCGTGTTCACGCACCAGAAGTTTGCGTTAGCGCCGGCTATAGGACGCATCTCGCTTGTTGTCTGGCGTTTGGCCTGCTGCACAAGGGGTTCTGTACCTTGCGAAGTCTCGTTGGCCGTGGTGGTTTGCATTTTGTTATAGGGGTTGGTCACATCCATCATTATCAGGTTGATATTGAGTGGATAAGTGTTGGAACGGATGCGCTTGTAGGTGATACCTGGGCCTACAGTGCGGCTTATCAGTTCCTCGATTTCGTGCGACTTGCCGTTGAGCTCAATAGTCTCGGCACCCATTGGTAGGGCGATTACGGCAGCCAGAAGGCCGAGTAATGATTTTTTCATATTAAACTGTGTTTTTATTGGTTTTCTTGGTGATTATTAAGGGTTAAATAT
>CAMWOD010000139.1 GCA_947175715.1 uncultured Porphyromonadaceae bacterium | reverse complement strand
GGGGACCGCTATCGGTGGCGGTGGCGGAGCCGCTTTGGGCGCTGGTATTGGTGCTTTGATTGGCGGCGGTAAAGGCGCGGCCATCGGTGCCGCAGTAGGCGCTGGCGTTGGCGCCGGTGCCGGTGCTTTGATTGGCCACAGAATGGACAAGCAGCAGAAGGAACTCCAGGAGCAGCTCAAACAGCAAGCTAAGGTGGAGGAGGTAAAAGACCAGAATGGTCTGCAGGCAATCAAGGTGACATTTGATGGTGGTATTCTTTTCCCAACGGGCAAGTATACACTCAACACCAATGCTAAGCGCGACCTCACTGCGTTTGCCAACTCACTGATCAACAATCCTGGAACAAACGTGCAGATCTACGGTTTTACCGACAATACCGGCTCATATGCCGTTAACCAGAAGCTGTCGGGCGAACGTGCAGATGCAGTTCTCACCTACCTTGTCAACTCAGGTGTGCCCGTTCAACGACTCCATGCCCAGGGTGTGCCAATGGCCGACTATGTTGCATCGAATGATACCCCCGAGGGTCGTGCCCAGAATCGCCGCGTAGAGATTTATATCACCGCTTCACCCGAAATGATACAGCAGGCTCAGAACGGCACCCTGCAATAAGACATATTTCATAATCTAACACCATAACCGCAGAGGCGCGTCATCACCACCCGATGGCGCGCCTTTACTGTAGTATAATTTTGTTATACGGTACCAAATCGATAGATATTTGGTTATTCTTCTACAAGGGAATAGCTAATGGAGAATTGAAGATGAAATATTTTTTTCACTGATTAGCTCCCCTGATTGATTTATCTTCTTACCATAATTGAAAGTATAAGTGACTGAAACAGATATACGTCGGTGGTAGTCTGACCCATATTGTGTCATCTTGCTTTCATACCATCGGGTAGTCAATATGTCTTCGCTGAGCTTCCAAGACGATTGAAATGTATTGACTAATGATAGCTGTGTATTCCATCCACGTGAAGCCCAACCTGCACTTATTGAATAGGTCATCGGCATTTTACGGAGGTATGCGTTCTCTCCATCGACATAGCTGGTGCCGGTAACATAATAGGCATTGAAGTAAAAGTTGTTGAGGTAGTAATTGACATTGAGACTTGAAGAAAACGGGTAATGTGAAATGGAGTTGCTCCCTGTGATATGGTAAAGTAATAGGCGTGGCGAAATTGAAAACGAAAGATGACCATCAAGGATCTTCCCACTTAGACTCAAGCCGATCTGACCATGATTGTAGTCACCGTCATTCTGATATTTCTTCAACATCATCCCTTCTGGTCCGTCGGGTTTATAGACTGCTATTTGGCGATTTGCAATGCGGAATATTGTCGAATATGCTGTAAGTTGCCATTTGTTGGATGGAAGCCAAGTATAGTTCAGTGACGCAGATGTATTGCGTGAGCATTTCAAGTTGGGATTGCCTGCGATATACATCAGTTCAGATTGTTGTATTACATTCGGATTCTTCATCGTGGCATCGGGAGAGAATGTGGCATACTGGAGCCATAGATTTATGGAGTGCTTCGGAGTGGGTGCATATTGAAGGTTGATATGGGTAAATGGATATTGATCACGCATTGTTGTGCCGTTGATATAGTTGGATTCTAAGGCATACCCGCCGTCGATGCTGCCTGATAATTTTGGGTAGTTCAACGATATTCCTAATGTTGTGCCGTGGAATGCCTGTCGGAAACGATTGAAAGCGCTACTCGACCCCGTATAGTCGATATTCGTTCGTCCACCTCCCGATGAAATCCGTGAAAACAGTGTAACCCTATCAGTCAACGACTTATTGGCTTGTACGTCGCCGCGTATATACCATAAATGTTCGTCAGCGTGGTTCAATATAGAATCTTTTACGGTGTAGTAATCCGATGTTGTGTTGTTTACGATGTATGATGCTTGAAAAGTTCCGTTAATAAGCCATCCTCTTCCTAATGCGGCATATAGTTCACTATTCCAATGTATTGCATTGCTGCTTGATGGGGATTTGGTGTTAAATGTTTCGGGTGTATGGGTGTTTGATAGACCGACATATCCTGAAGACTGGCTTACAGGAGTATTGATTCGGCTGAAAGATATGAGATTACGTATTGTAAAATGCTCACTCTTATTCCACGAAGCTCTTAAACCCGATAGTAAGCCGCGTCGACGTTGTCGTGCCGCCTCGGTACGGCTCTCGCGCCTGATAGTACCTGCATCCAGTCGATAACTTTCGTTTGAAATGGAGCCAATATGAGAATTATAGTCGTAGTCGCCTGAAATCATAAAATCATATTCCATCTTTCTGTAGGCGAACTTGGAATATACCGAAGCCACACCGCTACGTATCATGAAGTGTTCCTTGCCGTTGAGCTTTAAATAGCCACCATAAGTATAAGAATATGTGATGAAATTGACAACGTGTTTTGCGCCCTGAAATTGCGGGTCGATAGGAAAGTCAAGGTACTCCACAAGCCTTACGTCATTCGGATTTATACCATTTATATCCGCATCTGTTGCGGGATGAGAATTAATAAAAAAACTTACGCTCTGATTGTCAGCGGTCTTTACGGTTTCAGCTATTGGGTTAACACTCAGTTGGGTGATGTTCATTCTTGATAGCAAAGAAATGCCATCGGATGCAGTTGATTTCTGTTTCCCTGTAGGAATATAGGTCGTCTTTGTTGCGCTCGTTCGCTGAGTTTTGGCTACAACTGTTATCTCATCGAGTTCTTTTACCATTACTGTATCAGGTTTTGCGGACAGTCCAAGCGCAGCTATTGGTAGCATTGTCAAAGTCAGTATATATTTTTTCATGCTGCAAAAATATGGTGTGACGTCTTAATCAATCCTTATTCTCCCTTATTTAGTCTTAATCTTGTGCTTTAGGTGTCAGATGATTAGCATACTTTTTTGTAATTTTGTGCTGTTATGAAGCACTTTAAATTGATTCTTACTTGCACCCGCGTCATAGTTGCGATGCTGTTTGTCGCCAACATGATTTTCATGGTACAACTTTATAACTCAATAAAAGCACGATACATAAACGATGTGGAGCAATCTTTGAGTCGAGCCGACCATATTGAAATGGTCGACAGATTGATAGATGCCGGATTGGCTGGCGATGATGAAGTAGTGTGGATTGCTATCGGATTGAAGAGGTCGGATGTTGGATCGGCTATGGATGCTGATGAATTACGGGAGTTAGGGTATTCTCAAGGGTTTAGACGCGTTGACAAGCAGATTATGTCGATGATTGCGCAATACCTTCATGACGGAACTTATGCTGACCGGATTGGACAACCCGACATGTCAAAAATGGAAGAAGCTTTCCGTCGCGACCTGATTTTTTCAGGCTATTATCCCGAGGAGGTACATATTACTGACCACGAGTCTGCATCGAAGTATTCTGATTTATGGGAGATTGTATACAGAGTGAAAGATGGTCTTACATATTATGCCTATATATCGCCATTGACTAATAATATACTCAGGGAAATGGGAGGCGTGATAATTAGCTCGGCTCTTATAGCTTTGGTGCTGACATTTGGATTCTGGTATCTTCTACATGTTATAGCTCGCCAACGTACGATTGAAGAAATGAAGGACGACTTCACCAGCAATATGACTCATGAACTTAAGACTCCCATTGCAATAGCCTATGCGGCTAATGATTCTTTACTTCATTTTCCCGACTCACAAGATGAAGAAAGAACCAAGAAATATCTAACTGCAGCCCTCGAGCAGCTTACTAAACTCTCAGGGCTGGTAGAGAACATCCTCGGCATGAGTATGGAAAGGAGAAAGCGCCTTGCGATGGCTACAGAAAAGATTTATCTCAAGGATTTCCTTTCATCCATAATAGAGCAGCAGAAATTGAAAGCGGAAAAACCGTGCGATATTCTGCTGGAATGTGGGGAGGATGTCGTTGTGGAGGCCGATCCCACACATTTCTCTAACGTAGTCGGCAATCTGATTGACAACAGTATTAAATATTCGGGAGAATCCGTCGTAATTAAAGTTAGGGCCGACGCAATGACTTTAGCCGTAACTGACAATGGAATAGGAATTCCCGACAAGCTACTACCAGAAATTTGGAAGAAATTTTATCGTGTGCCACAAGGCAACAGGGCGGATGTGAGAGGATACGGTATTGGTCTGTACTATGTCAAAACCATCATTGATAAACACGGGTGGCATATAAGCGTTGTAAGCCAGCCGGGAAAAGGAAGTACATTTACAATTAACTTTTTAATTAATGAAAGATAAGATATTATTGGTAGAAGATGATGCAACACTATCGATGATTATTTCGGATACTTTGCAGCGCAATGATTT